>CBDTUH010000115.1:0-9765 GCA_965363375.1 uncultured bacterium | reverse complement strand
ATAATGGTTGGCCTGCTGGGCCTGTTTTCGATGTAAAAAAAAAGAGCCTAGGCCGCAGGGCTGCAAAGGCTTTTTTGGTAAAAAGGTTTTTAAATGTTTTTGGGTGTTTACACCGTTGTGCCGCTGCCTTCGGGTGTTTTTATCGTAGCTTCTTTATCAAACATCAGCTCCTCTACTTTTGCTTTGTCTTCTTTTTCTTTTCTGAGGTCGAACATGGTGCCAAACACATGGTCCCAAAAAGTGGAGCTTACGCCAAAACCTTTCTGCTCGTCTTTGTAATGATGCAGGTGATGGTTGCGCCACAGCGGCTTCATCCATTTAAACGGCGGGTTCCAGGCGTGTATAGCGTAGTGCATAGAAGCATATAGCAAATAACCCAGCATAAAACCCGGAAAAAAAGAAAACGTGTAATCGCCCATGCTCAGGTACATGGTACCAAAGATGATAGCAGCTAAAACAATACTGGGCACCGGAGGCATAAACAGCCTGTCGCGGTCGCGCGGGTAATGGTGGTGGTTGCCGTGCATGATGTAAACAAACTTTTGCAGGCGCTGGTTTTCGGCAATCCAGTGAAAGGCAAAACGGTGCGCCAGGTATTCAAAAAAGGTCCAGAAAAACATGCCGCCTAAAAACAAGAGGGTCACACGGCCGGTGCCGAAGCCGAGCTGGCTGCTTGCATAAATTGGAAACCCAATAATAAAAGGAAGGTACATGCTCCATATTACCAGCGGATTGGCTTTGGTAAGCATCTCGAGGTAAGGATTTTTAAACAGTTGCGCCTGGCCTTTATTATGGATCTTTTCAAATTTCATAAGCGTAAGTGTTTACGTTGCAAAAATACACTTCCGGCGCGGAAATGCAGGTGTTGAGGGTCATGTGTTTGTTAATATTCAGGTGGCGTTGCTAACAATTCGTCTATACGCACTACTTCATATTGCTGCTGCTTTATATATGAAAGTAATTGCGGCAGCCGCGAATAAAATTTATCGGTGCGCTTGCTATCGGTACCAATGTGCAGCAAAAGAATGAAACCATTGAGCCCGCGGCGCTTTTCGTATTCTGTTATCGAATTAAAAATAACATCGGAAGAGCGGTAGTTTTTAGCATCGGGCGTGGTGTAGTCGGCATGGCTTAAAGTACCAGGTGTAAAATTGATCAGTTGCAAACCTAGCTCTTTTGTCCACGTGGCAATGGTATCGTTGTACCACTCGTACGGTGGTAAATAAAAATGCGCTTCTTTTTTTGAAATGCCCAAGGCCAGCATGGTCTCATAATTTTTTTGCAGGTCTTTTGTAAACACTTCTTTTGTTACCAATAAGCTGTCTCTGTTATTCCAGTCGTTGTACAGCAGGTGATCGTTGCTGTGCGCGCCTAAATAATGCCCGTCCTTTTGCAAACGTCTTATAATCCTTTTAAAAGCCTTATTCCGGTAAAAGCGGCCGGTAAAAAAGAAAGAAGCTTTTATGCCCTGTTGTTTCAGCGCATCGGCAATGGTCATGCCGCCGTCTGCAAATTCATCACCTGTAAAAACAAGCGCCATCTTTCGCGTGTTGGTATCGCCGCGAATGATGGCGCCTTTAAAATAGGTGAATGGATTATCTACTTTTTTTTTACCACGCCTTTTGCTTCGGCTTCTTTGGCGGCTAACAAATAAATGAGTGATGCGGTCCCATCCATAGTGGGTTCATTGGTGCTGTAGTCGCCATAGTCGTCGTGGTACACCACTAAATCACTCTGGAACGGTGCGTATTCATCTTCGTTGTACAATTTAATGCCAATCAGGTTTTTGTAAATGTTGCCATACACCGGACCATCTACCAGGCCACCATCAATAGGATAATTTTTAAGATGTGTAAATGCAGAGTGCGGGTCTACCGGTGTGTCGCCCCAGGCAGGCAGGCCATACACCATGCTGGTGCCCCAGGGGTTTACGCCAAACAGCCAGTCCAGGTTTGCCTGCTCCAGTTCTTCAAACTGTGTATCGCCTGTTAATTGTTTGTACCAAAAACACTGCGTGGCAAAGGCGGTCGTAAGGTTGTTACTGCACCAGATGAATGGTACACCGCGATAAAAAGCATTTTGTTTTGCTTTGGCCCAAACTGCTTCTATGCCTTGCTTGTAGTAGCCTACAAGGGTATCGCGCCGGTGGCCGCTTACTTGCTTTGCCAACTCGTAATGACCCACATTGATGAACGGGTACCACTGGTAATGGTGCGCGGTATCACCACCGAGCCAAGGCGTTAGTTTTTCTTTTTGGGCATAGTTAAATGCGGTATTGGTAAATGCCTGGTGGCGTGATGATTTGCCAAAACGATTAAGCGCGGCCGCCGCCAGTTCCATATCATCTACCCAGTTGTCTTCTGCATAAATGTAAGGTGCCTTTACCGAAGCGGTTTGTGTTACACCCAGTTTTTTGTAAGCGTATTTATAAGCGCTAAAAGCTTTGTCCTGCAACAATTGACTGTATGGTAAATCTTTCTCAGCCATTAGTTGTGCACCCAGAGCAAAAGCACTGGCAAATTTGGCTGCTGTTGATGATGTGCCTTTCGTGTTGTTCATAAACTTGCCACGCTGCTGCGGTGCGCCGCTTACAAAATACACCGGCCGCTCGTACCCGCGCCCGTACTGGCTGTCCAGCGCCGGTATGCGCATGGAAATATGGTCGCGGTCGTCGGCAATCTGGTTGTACATATGGTCGGCATTCGGGTGCATTTTCTGCAGCCAGTCCAGTCCCCATTTGGCTTCGTCCAGCACATCGGGCAGGCCGTTCTTTCCTTCCAGGCCATTGGCAACATGCCTGTCAGTAAACACGGGTTTAAAATCGCGGTAGGCCATCAAAAGATGGTACGTGGCGTTGGCAGATGTAGTAACGTATTGCAGGTAGTCCGATGCGTCGTGCCAGCCGCCGGTAGCGTCTATTCTGGTGCTGTCCTGCATGGGTCCGTATAGCGTATAGCCGTCAAACGTATGGCAGCTGTCTTTTAAAAACGGGTTGAAGCCGCAGCGCTGCTGCCGCATGTAGCGCAGTGCAAAATCGGCCGCGCCGCTGTATACATCTGTGCCAATTTTGAAATAGGGCGATCTTGTTTCGCCCGTTTTTAAGAAGTAGGTACCCGGTTGCTTGAAAGCAGAAAAATTAAGGCGGTACGTTTGTGTAAAAGGCCCGTAAGCACCAAAGGCTTTGCCGGCAGAGCCTGTAAAAACAACTTTGCCTGAGGCGGAATCTACCAGTTGAAACTGTTGGATGGTTTGTGCATCCTTGCTGCACCAAACGGCCACTTTGGTGCCGGCGGGCGTGTACCCCAGTTGGTTAATGCGTATCCAGCTTTGGTTTACAGGTTTGTAAAAAGCTGTAAGAACAATCCCCAGTAAAACAGCAAAAACAGCAGCAACATATTTCATAATTGAAAGATACAAATTTGATGTTAGTGATTAGGGGTAATGGAAGTATTCGTAAAACATCTCATTTCCCTTTTGCAGTTGATGGTTGATGGTTCATGGTGAACCGCCAATACAAAACGTCTACTTTTCCTTTTAAACATTTTGCACAGAGGAAAAAAAGAAAAGATAAAACGTCTTTATTTCCTTTTAAGTTTTTCGTTATCCCAAACGTCTATTTTCATTCGGCTCCAACAAAGGTTTTTTTCTTTAAATATTCCCTTTCCAAGCCTCTGAATCTTTCGCCCTATTTTTGAACCTTTAAAATAAAGCTATATGAAACTGGTTTCTTACTTGCAGGATGAGCACGATCAATTAGGTGTATTGGTAGATGATGTAGTGTACGATATGGAAGTGCTGCACCCCGACCTGCCCAGCAGCATGAGCATGTTCCTCAATTTTTGGGACGATGCTTTTCCTGTGGCTGCCGCCGGTGTGGAGTTTGTAAAAAGTGGTAGAATCGGCAAAGAAAAAGGCCGCCCACTAAATACTTTGCAACTGTTGGCGCCAGTGCCTTTTCCTACTTCGTGCCGCGATGGTTATGCCTTTCGGCAGCATGTGGCCGCGGCGCGCCGCAATCGCAAGGTGGATATGATCGCCGAATTTGACCAGTACCCCATTTTTTACTTTACCAACCACCATAGCATTACCGGCCCCGGCGAAGTAAGTTGCATGCCCGACCATTTTGAAAAACTGGATTTTGAGCTGGAAGCCGCCATTGTTATTTGCAAATACGGCCGTAATATAAAAGCAGAAAACGCCGATGAATATATTGGTGGATTAATGATTATGAACGACCTGAGCGCACGCCGCCTGCAGATGGAAGAAATGCTGTTAAACTTAGGGCCTGCTAAAGGCAAGGATTTCAGCACCGCTATTGGCCCCTGCCTGGTTACGCTGGATGAATTAAAAGGCTTTGAAACCGCTGCTAAAGATGGTCACGTGGGCAAGGCCTGGAACCTGAATATGGTTTGCCGAGTAAACGGTGTGGAAGTTAGCCGAGGCAACCTGGCCGATATGGACTGGACCTTTGCTGAAATTATTGAGCGCGCATCATACGGTGTTGACCTTTATCCCGGTGATGTGATTGGCAGCGGCACCGTGGGTAGCGGCTGTTTTTTGGAGTTGAATGGTACCGGTAAATTGAATGATGCGGCTTACCAAGAACAATGGCTGCAGCCAGACGATGTGGTGGAAATGGATATTGATGCACTGGGCACATTAAGCAACACCATTGTAGCCGAAGAAACTGACTGGAGTATTTTAAAAAGAAAGAAAGGCTAAAAGGAAAATGAGACGTTTTGTATTTCATTCATTTTCTTTTTACCAAACATTTAAAAGGAAAAACAGACGTTTTATAAACAGTCAGCCCCGCAACTAAGTCCGGGGCTAACTGTTGTTATGGCTGCAAAAATGTTTTAAAGGTTCACCACTTCTTTTTTAGTGGATTTGGCAGCGCCTTTGTTTTTTACCTTACCTAAAAACGAATCTTTTACTTTCAGATTCTTTTCAGCATTTACCTGTGCTTCACCAATGCCGCTGTTGTCAATATCCATGGTTTGCACCACCAGGTTGCCGGCATCCAGGCTGCCCACGCTGCTGTTTACAAACACGGCCTCTTCAGCCTTTCCGCTCAACTTCACTTCACCCACGCTTTTATTTTTCAGGTGCAGCTTGCGTGCCGTCAGGGCTAGGTCTACCTCGCCCACGCTGTTGTTGCTAAAAGTAAAGTCATCAAAGCTGAGGGCATTGCTGCTGCTAACGCCGCCCACGGTATTTAGTTCCAGTGCTTTCAGGTTTTTAAAGGTAACATGAACGCGCAGCTTATTTTTAGTATTCAGGTTGTTGTGTTTTTTCATTTCTATCACCAGTTGCTGCCCATTGTTTTTTACCACAAACAGGTCCTGCAAGTTTTCATCGGCTTCAATGGTCACACCTTCCTGGCCCCCCTGCGTCAGCTTTAGTTCGTACACACCGCTGGCTTTTAGCGCATTGAAAGCCGAAACGGAAATATCGCGTTTTACCAGTTTGCCATTGCCTTCCCGTTTTTCAGACTTATGATCCTGTGCAAAAGGCACGGCGGCAACGGCAACGATGGCCAGCAGGGCTAAAAAAGTTCTTCTCATAATAAATGGTTTTTGATTTTATGGTTTAACGAATGTTTTCGTATAACGGTTGTCCTCCGCTTTGTGTTACAATTTATAGTTGCCAAAGTGACCAGCGGCTGTTACAGCTGTTAAAAGGGGCAAAAGGCTTTTAAGACGTTTTGCGTCAAAATGCTTTTTTTTGCTGCTTATGCTAATCAACCTTGCCGACCTGAAGCCTGCGGAAAAGCAGTATTACCTGCAGCACGTAATTGCACCGCGCCCTATTTGCTTTGCCTCTACTATCGATAAAGAGGGACAAGTAAACCTGAGCCCATTTTCGTTTTTCAACCTGTTTTCTTCCAATCCGCCTATAGTTATTTTTTCGCCCGCGCGCCGCGTGCGTGATAATACCACCAAGCACACGCTGCAAAACGTACTGGAAGTGCCCGAAGTGGTAATTAATATGGTTACTTACGATATGGTGCAGCAAACATCGCTGGCCTCGTGCGAGTACGGCAAAGGTGTAGACGAGTTTGAAAAAGCAGGCTTTAGCAAAAAAGCGGCAACAAGGGTAAAACCGCCAATGGTGGCAGAAAGCAAAGTGCAGCTGGAGTGCAAGGTTTTGGAATTAAAACAGCTAGGTACCGAAGGCGGTGCGGGCAATTTAGTAATCTGCGAAGTAATGGTCATGCACATTGCCGACAGTTTACTGAACGAAGACAAAAAGCTGGACCAGACAAAATTAGATTTGGTAGCACGCCTCGGCGGCGACTGGTACTGCCGCACCACGCCCGAAAGCCTGTTTACCGTGCAAAAGCCCAACACGCAACTGGGCATAGGCATAGATGCACTGCCGCCTGGCATCCGCAACAGCCGCATACTTACCGGCAATCACCTGGGCCAGCTGGCCAATGTGCACCAGATGCCTATTGTAGAAGCAAGCTTTGAAGACGAGCACCTTAAAAACATTGTGCAGTATTTTTCGATTAACCCCAGCGAAATGGAAGGCGAAGTACACCAATATGCGGCACGCCTGTTAAATGAAGGCAAAGTAACCGAAGCCTGGCAGGTGCTGCTGGCTGTGGAAAATATGGCGTAATTTTAAAGCATGAGCAAGGCTTACAAAATATTACCCCATTATACTTATGCCGACTACATTAAATGGGAAGGCAATTGGGAACTGATAGAGGGCATACCTCATGCCATGAGCCCCATGCCACGTCCGGAACACCAGGCCGTAGCCGGCAACCTGCACGCAGAGATGCGGGCTTCAATAAAAAGTAGTGGTTGCAACTGCACTGTTTACCAGCCAATTGATTATAAGGTTGCCGAAGACACGGTATTAAACCCCGACCTGTTGATTGTATGCCAGCCCATCATAAAAACATTTTTGGATTTTGCACCGGAGCTGGTGGTTGAAATATTATCACCTGCTACAGCACTAAAAGACAGGCATACTAAATTTGAAATCTACAGGCAGCAGGGCATCCTTTATTACCTTATGGTAGATGTTGATGAAAAAAAGGTTGAAGTGTATCATTTAAATAACGAGCAGCAATACATAAAGCAAAATATTTCTTTGCAGGAGCCATTTAGTTTCACCTTTCCCCAATGCAGCTTTTCCGTAGTATTCAATTCTATCTGGGCTTAATTAAAACCTTTTTCTTCCTTTTCCACTTTGTACAGGCAGTAGTTCATAAGGCCCTGCGCCACTTGCAACCGAATGTAAGGAATGGTAATGCGGCCCGCCGCGGTATCCAGTGTCAGGTTGGCTAAATGCTGGCGGCGCTGGTAAATGCTTTGACTGATGGATATGTTTTGCGCCACTTCCCATTTTACAATCAGTTCCTCGCGGCCCCAAATGCCACGGCGCAGGTAAGCCACATCATCATACACCCACAGCCTAAACTTGCGCTGAAACAGCCGGGCGCGCCAATAAATAAACAGTGGCCATAAAAGAAAAAAAAGAGCTTTGTATTGCCACCAGTAAAAAGTACCTGCCATTAAAATAAGCGCCGGAAGCACACCTGCCATCAGCACCTGACGCTGCACGTACGCAGGCTGCACCAGCACCGGTTCTCTTTCTGTGGTATCGGGCAGCGGGTGGTAAGGCTGTGCCAAAAGGGAAATAAAATGTTGTTGTGTAATGGGCACTTCAGCTTTCATTTTTTTCTCCACCTCTTCATCGCCCGAGGTATGAAACCGGAAGATCCAAAGGCCCAGGCGTTGCCGCAGCCAGTTGGCCCGCCAGCTTATGTACTGCACTTTTTCGAACGCTACAAAGCGCTCGCGGGTGTTGGCCAGGCCAGATTTGAGCCGCATGCCCAGCGGCGATTGCATGGCCGCAAAACCATAAAACTTAAAAAAGATGCGCGTAGTGCTGATAAAAAGCGTGATTACCAAAACAGCAGCAAAAAGAAAAAACAACACCGGTGCCGTGCCCGCTGGCAGCGAACGCTCTGCATCGTCTACAAACTGGCTGTTTACGGTTTTGATGTTTTCAACAATGCCAAAAGCGGCTGACAGCAGCAGAAAAAAAGCTTCTACATGGTTGGCGGAAAAGGCCAGCTTCAGCAGGTCTTTATCGCCCAGGGTAAATAACGGTGCTATGTAGGCAGGCGCTGCGTTTTCACCTTCGGTTTCGGGTGCTGTTTGCCGTGCAGAAAGCCGCTCGCGCAGGGCTTCGGCCATGGGCTTGCGCAGCGCTTGTATGGTAATTTCTGTTTTGCTGCTGCCGGCGGTGTCGGCTGATAGTTTTACAATATTCAGCAATTGGTGCAGTGGCCCCTGCTCTATATGCACCGCCTGAATTTTTTGCAGCGGAATGGTGAGCACCTGTTTTATCAGCCAGCCTTTTTTGATCACCAGTTCATCACCATCAATATAAAACCGGAAAAAGAAAAAATTGATCAGGCTGCCTATCAGCACAAGCCCGGTTACTGTGGCTATCAGGCCAAACATGTAAAGGCTTTTTTCTGCTTCTTCATCGCTGCTGCGAAAAATGGCTAAGAGCACAAAAGGCCACAGTCCTTTCATAAGGCTTGCAAAGCTTTTAAGCAATGCCACAGCCAGGCCCGAAGCGGGTTGCCGCTGCGGCTGTGACCAGTTAATGCCCTTGCTCATGCGGATGAATGCGTGAAAGAATGAATTGCTGCAGTTCGGTAGCCTGCATGTGCATGAGGCCGGGTATGCGCATATCGGCACCGCCTGCGCCGGCCGTAAACAAGGTGAGTGTGGCCAATCCCCATTTGCGCTCCAGCGGCCCCTGTTGCACCGTGCAGTTTTGAATGCGGTTGAAAGGGCATACTTTTAAGCGCCGCACCATCCACCCTTTCTGGTAAAGCACATCGTGCTGGCGCACGGCATAGGCGCGGTAAGGAAAAGTTTTTTCCTGCAGCAAAAAATAAAAAACCAAAAACAGCACTACACCTGCAGGCAGTAGGTACATGATGGGACGCCCGTGCAGTGATGATGAAAAAAATAAAAGTGCCGCCGTACTTAATACTAATACAAGGGCCGTTATCAGCCACTCGGTGCGCAGCAGCTTCCGGTATTTTGACGAAATGGGCTGCAGCGGCACTTCTTCTGCGCGCGGCAGCAATGCAGTATCAATGGTGTCGTTTGTAAACAGCGTCATGTTTGTTGCTGATGAACAGACAAGTTACTAACAAGTGCGTTAAAAGGGGCAACAGACGTTTGGAGAGTTTTCAGTTTTTTAGTTTTTCGTCTTTAGTTATGGGCTGTCAACAAGCTACTATTTTAAAAAGGAAAAAGAGACGTTTTCTTAAACTTTGCGCCTTTGATTCTTTGCGTCTTTTCGTAAAATGCAAAAGGAAAAAGAGACGTTTTGTACTGCATGTGCCTTCGGCAGATCGGGCGCTTCGCTCGGGATGACAAGCATAGAGTTGTTATTGTTTCTACATCTGTTTATCAAAAGGAAAAAGAGACGTTTCAAATCACCCAACTAAAGACTGAAAACTCAAAAGTGGAAACTATTACAGCTTTATGATAATTTATAGCGTGGTTTTTGGTTCGTTTACTACATTTGCTTTACTGCAATAACTTTTGATGGAATACAATACAACAAGAAATTACCTGGAGATGCGTGAATATGGCCGCCATATTCAAAAAATGGTGGAGCATATTAAAACCATTGAAGACCCCGAGCGCCGCCAGCGCCAGGCACAGGCCGTGATAGAGCTGATGGGTTTTTTGAACCCGCACCTGAAAAATGTGGAAG
>CBDTUH010000114.1:0-9790 GCA_965363375.1 uncultured bacterium | reverse complement strand
TAGTGGTGCCTAGTGCACCTCCAAAAGCTGCTCCAGCCCCGGTTTCAGCTGAAGGCGAGGCTCCTGCAGCACCTGAGCTGCCCGCCACTTTCACTATTGGTGTAACCGATGTAACTTTCAATCCTATCAACGCCATTTTTGGCAGACTGCTAAAAACAAGAGAAAACCGAATTGTTACGCTGGCTTACTGGCAGCAAAAAGAAGCCGTGGCGCAGGATGACATTCCCTATTACCAAAAGCGGTAGGTAGTTTTCAAGCCATTTAAAAACGTCTCATTTTCCCTTTAGCATTTAAAAGGAAAATGAGACGTTTTTTTATTCCTTAATATGGCCATCATTTTTTCTTCTGAACCCGTTTGTGGTATAATTATTTTGGCATTTCAATTCACAGCACTTCTATTTGAAGCTTATAAATGAATAAAAAATGGCAAAAGAAAAACAGAAACTGGGTATAGCGCTTGTTGGTTTGGGTAATTACAGTAAGGGCCAGTTGGCCCCGGCTCTGCAGGAAACAGATCATTGCTACCTCGCCGGTATAGTAACTGGCTCGCCAGATAAAGCAAAAGACTGGCAAAAAACCTATAACATTCCGGCCGCTAATTGTTACAGTTACGAAAACTTCGACACTATAAAAGACAATCCCCAAATTGACATTGTATACGTGGTAGTGCCCAATGCCATGCATGCGGAATTTGTTATACGCGCAGACAGGGCCGGCAAACATGTGATTTGTGAAAAACCAATGGCGGTTACGGTGGAGGAATGTGATAAAATGATTGCCGCATGTAAAAATGCCGGCGTCATGCTTTCAATTGGTTACCGCTTGCATTTTGAACCACACAATAAAGAGATGATGCAAATTGGTCAGCAAAAGCGCTTTGGAGAGATCAAATCCTTAGAAGCAGAACATGGCATGAGCGATACCGAAGGCTGGCGGACTGAAAAACCTTTGGCCGGAGGTGGTGCCCTGATGGATGTGGGCATTTATTGTATACAGGCATGCCGTTATGTAACCGGGATGGAACCGGTAGCCGTAACCGCAAAAGAAATGTCCAAAACCAAACCCGGAAAATTTGTTACCGTAGAAGAAGCACTTACCTGGCAGATGGAATTTGAAAACGGGTTTGTGGCACAATGCCGAACCTCCTATTCCGAAAAGCAAAATAAGCTAAGGCTGGAAGGAGAAAACGGGTGGGCCGAACTGTCACCAGCTTATTCTTACAACGGCATAAAAGGCAAAACGAGTGCAGGTAAAATGAAGCATGAAGTAGTAAACCAACAGGCGCTACAGATGGATGATTTTGCGCTGGCTATAAAAGAAGGGCGCCCTTCGCCCGTTCCCGGAGAAATGGGCCGGCAGGATGTAAAGATTCTTCAAGCTATTTATAAGGCTATGGCTAGCGGCGAAAAAGTTCAGATAAATTAAAAGGAAAAAGCGACGTTTTAAAATTTACCAAATACGATTTGAAATTTACGATTTAAGTTAAATAATCTCAAAAAAGAAAAGAGACGATTTGAGCATGTTGTTCAGTTAATAAGTTGACAAGTTGATGGGTAATTAAAAGGGAAAAGAGTGGTTTTAAATAAAAACAAATAACCAATTAACGAATTAACTCAATTTACTAAAACTACTAGGCCAAAAGGAAAAACAGAGGTTTACAAATACGCAATACTGTATAGCAATAACCTCCAGATTATTTGAATTAAAAAGGGAGCCCTAAAAATAAGGCTCCCGTTATTGTATCTACCAAAAAACGCTTACAAGTTTTTCAGCGCCGCAATTAGCTCCCACCTGGATTTCATGGCTTCGTTGGCCAGTGCCAGGAACTCCGCTCCCCTTTCAGGCATGGTGTTTTTGATGGTTGCAAAACGGTTCTCGTGGTACATAAATTCATCCAGCGCCACAGAAGGATCTTTGCTATCGAGTACAAAACGTTGTCCCTGCTCTTTTAACGGATTGTAACGGAACAACGGCCAGTAACCCGACTTCACTGCCAGTGCTTGCTGCTCAATGCCATGCGCCATATCGTAACCGTGTGCTATGCAATGGCTGTACGCAATTACAATGGATGGACCAGGATAAGCTTCTGCTTCAAGGATGGTTTTTAGCGCATGCACATCGTTAGCACCCATCGCAATTTCTGCTACAAATGCGGTTCCGTGCGCAATGGCCTGCATGGCCAGATCTTTTTTACCAGTTGTTTTTCCTTTAATGGAGAATTTGGCAGAAGCACCTACCGGAGTTGATTTTGATTTTTGTCCGCCGGTGTTGGAATATACTTCTGTATCTAATACTAAAATATTGATGTTCTCACCGGTAGAAAGCACATGATCCAAGCCGCTGAAACCAATATCATATGCCCAGCCATCACCACCAATAATCCACATCGATTTTTTCTCTAAAAAGTCGGCAATGGTCAGCAATGTATTTGCCTGTTGATTGCCTTCTATTTCACGCAAGCGGCGTTTCAATTGCACTATTGCCTGCCGTTGTTTGATTACATCGCCTTCTAATGTTTCATCGTTGTTGATAATAGCATCTGCCAGTCCCGCACCTACTTCTTCGCGCATGCTTTTCAAAATATTGAAAGCGTATTCGCGTTTTTTGTCGGACGCTAGTTTAATGCCCAATCCAAATTCCGCATTGTCTTCAAAAAGCGAGTTGGCCCAGGCCGGTCCGCAGCCCGCACTGTTTTTGGTCCATGGTGTGGTAGGCAGGTTACCGCCAAAGATGGAAGAACAACCGGTAGCATTTGCCACCATCATGCGGTCTCCAAACAATTGGGTCAACAGTTTAATGTAAGGTGTTTCGCCACAGCCACTACAGGCACCGGAGAACTCAAATAACGGCTCCAGCAATTGCGAACCTTTTACGGTGCTGCGGTTGATGCGTGTTCTGTCAATATCCGGCAGCGACAGGAAGAAATCCCAGTTCCTTTTTTCGGCTTCACGCAAAGGCGCAACTTCGTTCATATTGATAGCCTTGTGTCCCGGCTCGGTTTTGCTTTCAATGGGGCAAACTTCGTAACACAAATTACAGCCGGTGCAATCTTCTACTGAAACCTGCAACGTATAGGCTTCTGATTCCTTCATAAATTCTTTACCAATAGGCGCCGTATGTTTAAAGAAATCAGGCGCATCTTTCAGTAAGCCATTATCATAAACTTTAGGACGAATAGCCGCATGCGGACAAACAAAGAAGCACTTACCGCACTGCGAGCACAGGCTTGGATCCCACACAGGCACCTGGTCAGCAATGTTGCGCTTTTCGTACTTGGTAGTACCGGAAGGGAACGTACCATCAGCAGGGAACGCACTCACAGGCAACGCATCACCTTCACCGGCAATTACTCTTGAAAGCACCTCCTGCACAAATTGCGGCGCACCATCCATTGACATAGGCATAATTTCTTTATTGCCTATAGCATACTGCGAATAATCTATTTGGGCAAGATTGGCAATGGTCTGGTCAACGGCATCAAAGTTTTTTTGCACGATGGCTTCTCCTTTGCGGCTGTACGATTTACGGATACCTTTCTTAATATAATCAATCGCTTCTTCTTTAGGTATTACATTAGAAATGGCAAAGAAGCAGGTTTGTAAAATAGAATTGATGCGATTGCCCATGCCGGTTTCGCGCGCCACTTTAGAAGCATTGATCACATAAAACTTCAGCTGTTTGTAGATGATTTCTTCCTGAATCTTACGCGGCAGGTAACGCCAAACCTGGTCGGTATTAAAGGGTGCATTCAATAAGAAAATGGCACCGTGTTCCGCATCTTTCAGTATGTCGTATTTCTCCAGGTAATTAAAATGGTGACAAGCAATAAAGTTAGCTGAATTGATAAGATAAGTAGATTGAATTGGGTTCTCGCTAAAACGCAAATGCGACGTTGTAAGCGAGCCAGATTTTTTAGAATCGTACACAAAATAACCCTGCACATGGTTGGGCGTTACTTCTCCAATAATCTTGATGGTATTCTTGTTGGCGCTTACCGTACCATCAGCGCCCAGGCCAAAGAACAGGCCACGGAAAAGATGCTGCTCCTCAAGCGAGAAAGTTTCATCATAAGGCAAACTGGTGAACGTAACATCATCATTAATACCTATAGTAAAATGGCGCTTGGGTTTTATCTTTTTCAGTTCGTCAAACACGGCTTTTACCATACCCGGATTAAACTCTTTAGATGCCAATCCAAAACGTCCACCAATGATGTTGGGCATATCAAAGTTCCAGCCGGCATGCATCGCGTTTACAATATCCATAAACAGCGGCTCACCGATGGCACCGGTTTCTTTACACCTGTCAAGTACAGCAATCTGCTTTACAGAAATAGGTAATGCCTGAATAAAATGATGCACAGAGAAAGGACGGAACAGGTGTACCTGCAGGTAACCTACTTTTTCACCATACGTGTTCAGATAATCCACTGTTTCTTCCACCGCACCGGAACCTGAACCCATAATTATAATCACGCGTTCTGCCTGTGGGTGGCCGTGGTATTCAAACAATTTATATTGGCGACCAGTGAGCTTAGCAAACTGGTTCATTGTTTCTTCCACAATATGCGGCACTTTCCAATGGTACTTGTTGGCGGCTTCGCGGCTTTGGAAATATACATCCGGATTTTGCGCCGTACCGCGTATAAACGGATTAGAAGGATTTAAGGAGCGGCTACGGTGTCGCGCTACATCCTCATCGCTGATCATTTGTTTGATAATGCTGTCAGGAATAATTTCCACTTCGTTCAGCTCGTGCGAGGTGCGGAAACCATCAAATATATTCAGGAAGGGAACGCTGGAGCGTAAGGATGCTGCAGTGGATATCATGGCCATATCATGTGCTTGTTGTGGACTTGCGCCAAACAACATCGAAAAACCGGTTTGCCGTACGGCCATTACATCGCTATGATCGCCAAAAATTGATAAAGCATGCGTTGCAAGCGCGCGGGCTGCAATGTGAAAAACCGTAGGCGTTAATTCACCTGCAATTTTGTACATATTGGGAATCATCAGCAGCAGGCCCTGCGAACAGGTAAAGGTAGATGCCAGTGCACCACCCTGCAAAGCACCATGTATGGCACCGGCAGCACCGGCCTCACTTTGCATTTCAATTACCTTGGGCACTTCGCCATAAATATTGGTGCGGCCGTCGGCGCTCCACTCATCAGAAAATTCGCCCATGGCCGATGATGGCGTAATGGGATAAATAGCACATACTTCGCTGGTTTTGTAGGCTATATAAGCAGCTGCTTCGTTGCCGTCCATTATGGAAACGGTTCTTTTAGGCAACACTTCTGAAGGTGCAGTTAAAAGTTCTGTTGCTGTTTGCATAATATTTTGGTTGTAGTGGTAGAATAATGAAAGCTACTGAGATGTATCTGACAAATGCATGACACAAATCAGTAGATAAGAAGATATGCCACAGGAAAAAATCGCAGGTATGTCAGGTTTATTAAAACTGGCTGGATGAGATTGCTTTAAAAGGAAAAAAAGAGGTTTTGAGGAAATATTAAATTCAAATTGTAAAAGGAAAAACAGAGGTTTTAAAATTTGAGCTATACGAATAAAACAACTGATTCGGTTTTCAAATTGCTGCAAAGTCATCCAACTTTTCTACTATTATTGTGCAGCCAAATAAAAGCAGCAGCATTCCATGAAATGGAAAGAACATACTTTTAAAAACCCGGTAACCGTACTGCAGATCTTCCGCAATATTTATGAATATGGTAAAGATCAAAAGTCGTTTGAAGACCGCAAGAACCTGGCACAGTGGAGACACATTTCATCAAAAAGCGGTTATGTTTTAGATAACCAATTGTACCTGCCTGAAAATATTATGGAAGACAACCATTTCAGCAATTGCACGCTGCTCACCATTGAAGACAGTAACAGCACTTTTCATCATACCCTGCAACATATTTTTCCAAAAAAACTGAACCAATGCTTTCAGCAGGCGCGGCACATTAAGCTCGATATATTTAAGCTGGAAATAGGAACTCAAATAGAAATGTACATGCAGTATGGCTATTTTGAAATAGGCGCGCCTCAAAGGCCTGAATTTAAGCTGTGCGAACTGCAGCCACACAAGGCGGTTGAAATTAAAATAAACGGTAAAACAGATGCCTCCGCATCTTCCAGGCGCGGCCGCACCTTTAAAGAACAGCACTACATTTACGAAATGCTGGGTCAATTTAATCAATGCTTTTTTTTAAAAGAACCCTTTGACCCAACCATAAAAACAGTACCGCAGGCTTCCCACACCATTGACCTGATGAAGCCGCTTTGGTAGAAAACTCATTCAAAAGGAAAAAGAGACGTTTACTTCTGGCAAAAGAAAATCCCCTCTAATAAAAAGAGGGGATATTACTTTTGTCCATCATTCTAAATAAGCAAAGCCTTTCTATAATAAAGCCTTTTTTTCATTTCAGGCAGGGCCTATAATTTTCACAGGTCAATGTAACACGTGGCTAAGGAAAACTATTTCAAAAGGTGGCGGATAGGTGGTTTTTCACTATCACTAAAAACAGTTGCCTGTTTTTCAATCATTTCCTTGGCTAAGTTCAGCATTCTGCAGGGTAACGGATTCTTTGTTTCCAATGCGATTGCAATTGAAGATGCAAAAGTATTATTACTATACTACAAATACCTTACTAAAAGGGTTTAATACTAATTGAAAAAGATGAAATAAAATATACTGAGCAAAGGATTTATAGAAGATATTAAAATAGAAACAATATTTAAATTACTTATGTGTAGAAGTTTAGCGTTTCAACATTGATGCAAATCAATAAATAAGAAAAGTAGTAAAAATAAAAAAGGGCCAGGATAGAAATCCAGCCCCGTTTAAAATCCAATATCCTATGAAAAACCGAGGTAAAAGTAACTCCCATTTAGATAACTTCCAACCGTATTACTACCTATATTTTTACCGTATTACTACGCCAATGCTATAATTAATTGATTATCAATTCAATAAAAAACCCCTTCCGGTAAAAGAAGGGGAAATTTTTTTTGCAGCAGCCCAATAAAGTTCATCCTTATCTGCTGCTCAGCGACGGTGAGGTTTAATCAATAGGACGGCATAATGGGGATATGGATCTAAAAACGGGAATTTTCAAAAGGCACATCAACAACATTGGTTGACGGATATATTTTCGAAGGGAGTGGAAAAAGTAAGACTTTGCAAAATTACTATTGTTGAAGTAATATTAAACTAACCAGGCAAATACCTCAACAATGAGGAAAGCTAACAAAAATATTTTATTAGCGCTAAAACAAATTGTGTATCAGAAAAGAAATGCAGTGTTGAAAAAACTTTTTAAGATGTAGATGGCCTAAAAAAAGAAGGGCTTAGGTAGAAACCTTAGCCCGTTTTTAATCCGTACCCTATGAAAACTAGATTAAAGTTATTGAAACTTATTTGTTTGAAAAATTGTATTTCCGCCCTTTTTATAAAAGTATATCAACGATTTGTTTTTACGTACAATTACGGGCATTAAAAACGTAATATTACGAATTTATCATTATTGACCTGCTATACCGATAAAAAAAATATATAAATGGTAACATTCATTTAAAAAAACAGGAACGTGAAAACGTTCCTGTTACTAAACCTAACTCACAATGAAAAAGGAAAAGGTCAGCATTGCATCTCTGTTTTCCTTATTAAAAGGGAATTCAGACGTTTTCAAAAACATCTAAAAACCCTTTTAGTTTGTTATATATGCGACGGATCAAATTCCCGTTCGTGTACAGGCTTCAGTTCATAGTCAGCAATCATCAGGTCTTCTATGGGCTGCACTTTTTTCTTTTTTCTGAATTTGGCGATCAGCTTATCAAACAGATCATACATCACCGGTACAATCACCAGCGTCAGGAAAAGCGAGCTCAGCAACCCCCCTATGATAACCCAGGCCAGGCCATTCTTCCACTCTGCACCGGCACCGCTTGCCAGGGCAATGGGCATCATACCTATCACCATCGCTATAGTGGTCATCAGGATGGGGCGCAAACGTGCATTGTTGGCATCAATCAGCGCCTGGTAAGTAGAAGCGCCCTCTGCTTTACGCTGGTTGGTAAAGTCCACCAGGATAATGGCGTTTTTAGCTACCAGACCAATCAACATAATCAAACCCAGAATGGTAAAAATGTTAAGAGAATTGTTGGTTAGCGCCAGCGCCAGGAACGCACCGATAATGGCCAGTGGAATGGAAAACAACACCACGAAAGGATATACAAAGGAATTGTACAACGCCACCATAATCAAGTACACCAGCACAATAGCGGCCAGCAGGGCAATACCCATAGAGCCAAAACCTTCGCTCTGGTTTTCCATATCACCACCCCAGATGTAGCTGACACCGGTAGGGCGTTTGATGTTGTCAAAAGCTGCCTGCCATTCTGCTGCTACCGTACCTGTTGGGCGGCCCACTGTTTGTGCCTGCACGGTCACAGCGGTACTTTTATCGCGGCGCTCCAGCATGCTGGGGCCACTGCTTTCGCTGATAGTAGCAAACTGCGCCAACCTTATTTGTTGACCTACACTATTGGTAAATAACAAATTACTTACGTCTTCAATGCTTTGACGGTTAAAGCTGCCGTAGCGCAGGTTAATGTCATATTCATATTCTCCCTGTCGGAATTTACCATTGGTATTTCCGCTGAAGGCTGTTTGCATGGTAGCACCTACAGTAGAGAGTGAAAGTCCGAGTGCCGACATTTTATCACGGTCCACCTGTACACTAATTTCGGGGTTACCGGCTTCTACCGAAAGCTTCATTTCCGTAGCGCCTTTTATGTTCCGCAGCTCGTTCATAACAGCATTGGCAAATACTATCACGCTATCCAACTCGGGGCCGGTTACCACCAGTTGCAGCGGGGCGTTTTCGGCAGAACCCAAAATGCTCACCGGCACTGTTTTCACCTTCGCACCTACCAGCAAGGGCTGCAATTCGTTCTTTATTTTTGCGGCATAAATGCTGGCATCGTCTTCCCGGTCTTTTTTCTCTACCAGCTGCACGTTTATCTCCGATTTATAGGCCGTAGAAGTAGAGGCTCCTACCCCATCGCTCGACTGTCCAACGGTAGCAATCAGCTTGGTTACTTCTTTTTTACCGCGTAGGTATTGTTCCGCCTTTTGCGTCATGGCGTTGGTCTGCTCGATAGAGGCATCTTTCGGCATTTCTATCTGCACCAGGAATTCTCCGCGATCACTTTTGGCAAAAAACTCCGCACCAATAAAGCCGGCACCAACCAGCCAGAAAGAACCAATCATTAGCGCAAACACCAGTCCCAGCGTAGTTTTTTTGTGCGCCAGCGACCATTTCAAAATATTAGTTACCCAGTTGGTAAAGCGGTACATGCCTTTTTCAAATGCTACGATGATCTTACCAAAGAAAGTTTTGTTGGTGATTTTTTCCAACTTACCAAAGCGCGACGACAACCAGGGCACAATGGTAAAGGAAGAAAGTAGCGAAAGCAACGTAGCTATTGAAACTGTTACGGCAAATTCTTTTAAGATGTCTGCCGCCAGGCCGGTGCTTAAGGCAATAGGTACAAATACCACCACAATTACCAGTGTAATAGATGTAACGGTAAATCCAATTTCCTTAGTGGCATCGTATGAAGCACGCACGCGGTTCTTACCCATCTCCATATGGCGGTAAATATTCTCTAACACCACAATCGCATCATCCACAAGGATACCTACTACCAGCGATAGGGCCAGCAAAGACATCAGGTTGAGCGAAAAGCCCATGAGCTGCATACCAATAAAAGTAGCAATCAGC
>CBDTUH010000113.1:0-9807 GCA_965363375.1 uncultured bacterium | reverse complement strand
GCGTAGCCGGTGTGATTGAGAGTGCGCGTATCTTAAGCAAACATTCTTTTCCAGCTACTATAATTTTCGTGGCTTTTAGCGGCGAGGAGCAGGGCCTGTTGGGCGCTACACACCTGGCCAACCAGGCTATTGACAAAAAATGGAATGTAGACGCCGTGCTCAACAACGACATGATTGGCAGCAACCACAGTAATGAAACTGATATTATTGACAACACCCGTGTTCGCATTTTTAGCGAAGGCCTGCCCGCGTTTGAGCTGGATAAAAAAGCAGCAGGCATCCGCAGTGTGGGTGGCGAAAATGATGGCGCGCCAAGGCAGCTGGCACGTTATATAAAAGAAGTGGGCGAGCGCTATGTAGATCATCTTGAAGTGGTGCTTATTTACCGTAATGACCGCTTTTTGCGCGGCGGCGACCATACGCCATTTGTTCAAAAAGGAATGACAGCTGTGCGCATTACAGAAATGAACGAGAACTACAACCACCAGCACCAGGACCTGCGCACCGAAGGTGGAATTGAGTATGGCGACCTGGCCAAATTTATGGACTTTGAATACCTGAGAAAAAATACAGGCATCAATTTAGCATCGCTTGCCAATCTGGCTAAAGCACCGGCACCACCGCAGGATGTAAAAATGAATGTGCGTAACCTGACCAACTATACACAGTTAAGCTGGAAAGCACCAGCCGCAGGTAAAGTGAAAGGTTATTACATACTGATACGCGAAACATGGGCGCCGGTTTGGCAAAAAAAGATATTTGTTAATGACCTTCAGGCCAGTATTCCTTATTCAAAAGACAATTATTTTTTTGCAGTACAGGCCGTAAATGAAGATGGAAACGAAAGTTTGCCAATTGTTCCAACTGTAGGTCGTTAATTTTGTTGCATGCAAATTCACTGGCTGCTAAAAAAGTTTGAAGCACTGACGCCCTACCAGGTGTATGCTATTTTGCAATTGCGAAATGAAGTGTTTGTAGTTGAACAAGCCTGTGTTTTCCAGGATGCGGATGATAAAGACCAGCATTGCTACCACCTGATGGGTTTTGCCGATAATAAATTAGTGGCTTATACACGCATTGTGCCTGAAGGCGTAATATACCCGCAGGCTTCTATCGGCCGTGTGGTTACGTCGCCTGCAGCGCGCCGCCTGGGTGCCGGCCGGGAGCTGATGAAGCAATCAATAGATACCGTTTATAACCTGTTTGGAAAAGTACCCATTAAGATAGGCGCCCAGCTTTACCTCAAAAATTTTTACGAGTCGCTCGGCTTTCATCAGGTCAGCGATGTTTACCTTGAAGATGGCATTGAACATATTTATATGCTTCGTGAAACCACTAAGTAGTTCTACTAACAAGATCGAGTACTAACCATCAATTGTTAATATTTTTTTACGATTTGCTTGCATGGTAATCATGCACCTGTTACTTTAGCGCCTGTTATCCAATCCTGTTTAAACCAAAAACCAAAATTCTATGAGAACAACTGTACTAGGCGTACGTACATTCGTGCTCATGCTGTGTCTATCCCTTACCACGGCTACTTCTTTTTCCCAATCCATCACCACCGGCAACGGTAAATACGAGTTCGGCTTTGGCATTGGTCCCATATTTTTCCTGGGCGATCTGGGTGGCCATTATGGCACCGGTAAAACCTTTGTAAAAGACCTGAACCTGCCAACTACTAAAGTTGCTAAAGGCTTTTTTGCGGCCGTTTATCCATCTGAGTTTATTGGCTTCAGGGTGGCTGTTAACCACGGTCAGCTGGAAGGGTATGACCATATGATTGAAGATAAAGGCGGTGCTGAATTTTTTCGTAAAAAGCGTAACCTGCAATTCCGTTCTTCTGTACTCGAAGCTTATATTGCCACCGAAATTTATCCCACAGTATTTATGGAGCAGTACGATGGCCTGCAGGGCAAGCTGCGCCCATATGGTGTCATTGGTTTTGGTGCTTTTAAGTTTAACCCTAAAGGTGAATACGTTGGTGCCAACGGCAGAAGCAGCTGGGTACCATTGCAGCCTTTGCGCCTAGAAGGGCAGGGTATGGATGAATATCCTGACCGCAAGCCCTATAGCCTGGTAGCCACTGAAATTCCTATGGGCTTTGGCGCCAAGTACTACATCAAGGACAACATGTATATTGGTATGGAAGTGCTGCACCGCAAAACATTTACCGACTATATTGATGATGTAAGCACCGATTATATTGATGCCAACCTGTTTGACCAGTATCATTCAGCAGCCAATGCACAAATAGCCAAGCAGCTGTTTTACCGCGAGAACCGCATCACCAATACATCACGCCCGTTCTTTCCACCTGCAGGTGAGCAAAGAGGCGACCCCAAGGAAAACGATTCTTTCTTTTCAACCGTTATCAAATTTGGCTGGAGGCTGAACGACTGGAACTCACCAAACGGCCGTGCAGCACGCCAGTTACGTTGCCCTGCATTTTATTAAAAGCTTATGATACCAAAACTACTTTGGATTACGCTACTGGCGGTAGCTACAGCCGGCTTTGGCAGTATCCCCGCAGGCAGCAACCAAACTGTTAACGAAGACGCAATTGAATTGAAGGCGGCAACTGCTTCAAAAAAAGAGGCTGTAAAACTGTATCCCAACCCATCCACCAATGGACGGATCACAATAAGCAGCAACAGAACAGAAACTTTACATTTTTACGTGTTCGACCTGGATGGAACGCTGTTGCACCAGGTAATATTAAAAGACAAACAAAAGAAAACCATTGAAAATTTGAAAAAAGGCATTTATGTGTATGATGCTTTCCTCAACGATGAAGGCATATCGCATGGAAACATAATTGTCAAATAAAGAGACGCTCCAGCAAGTGACAGAGAAATTAATAAAATTCAATACCCTGGTTGAAAAATACCAAATCCGTTCCCTATAATTAGTACCCAAAAATTTTATTAAACCTTCTCTGTCCCCACTGCTGGACTTTCTTAAAAAACTTTTGCACCAATACTACCTGCATCTTTTCTAAGATACTGTTCCCGTACTTCAGGGGGCTTGGCCAGATCTGATAATCCGGATGGGCAGCAAACCAATGCTGAACTCATTCAGATCGGTTGAAATACTCCCTGTTTTTATACGGACTTTTAATTTAAATGGGCAGCTGCTGAAAACGTCTGTTTTCCTTTTTGTCTTTAATCAGTTGTTGCAGTTGGTTTAGTTTTTTTCATCATTACATTTTACTTTCTTTATTTCTTTAAAAGGGAAAAGAGACGTTTTGCAAAACGTCTCTTTTCCCTTTTAATTATTATAGTAGCAGAAGGGAAAAATTTTATAAAGTAGCTACCTGTGCCGTTGCTTCTTCTTGCCGCTTTTGAAAAATATAGTAATAAGCTAAGATGAGAATACCCAGCGAAAATGGAATTAAGGATAAATGGCGCGCTTCAAAATGCAGCCAGATAGGCACTTCATCAAAACCCCAGAACTCGCTCACCATCCAGTAAGAGTTGGCTGTTATCCAAAAGGTAATAGCGAGGTTGTGCGCCAGCTCCGACTTCAGCTGCCGTGTGCGCCATGCAATAATGATGGATATGATGAGCGTAGGAAAAATCATGGCAATGCCAAGTACTTTCCAAACAAGGCACCAGCTTACATCTTTTAGCAGCCAGAAAATAATATGCATGTTCTCCATACGTCGGTAGCGGGCAGGTATAATGTACTGTGGCTCTTTTTCGGGGTTCATGTTATAAGTTTGGTGGAGCGCCAAAAGTACATTTTGCTAAATTATTTTGAAAGAATGCGGTTAAACCTTTTTACATCGGCTTCTTCCGTAAGCGGAAATTGGTGAGCCATATGCTGCGCCAGCTGGTTGGCAAAAAACGGCGCCAGCGAAGTGCCCTTGGTGCCCATTCCATTCAAAATGCCCACGTTAGCATGTACGGGATGAAAGCCAACAAAAGGCCGGCGCTCCAGCGTGGCAGGGCGCACGGCAGCTTTATGTTCAACAATAGAAAAAGGTACTTTGAGCCATTGCTCCAAAAGCGTTTTACTGCTGTTATAAAACTTGCTTGATGGCGCTTCGTCTACAAACTCCCACTGGTAATTAGAGCCTACCCAAAAAAGATGGGGTTGCCAGAGTGGTGCAAGCATCAGGCCTTTTTTAAAAATATGTTCGTTGGTTAATCCTTCCGTTTCTATCACCAGCGCTTCGCCTTTGTTGGCGGAAAAAGGCAGTAAGCCAAACCACGGGTTTTGTGCAGATGCAATGCCATCGCAAAAAATAATTTGCTGCGCTGATAGATCATTATACCTCACACCTTCGGCCGTAACTGCTAGTTGTGCGACATCAAAGGTTTCTTCTATTATAAAATTTCTGGTTTGCAGAAAGCGGCGCCAGGCAGCTATCAGTTCAGACAGGTTGACCATATAAGCAGGCCTTATTTCGCCACAGCCAAATTCGTGGTTAAAGAACTGGTTGAAATGATTCTGATCGGGATAGCTATGTACAAAAGTGTCATCTTCTGTAATGCGGGTAACAAAAGCTTCGCGCATCTGCGGAGATGGAAAAAAATCAATGATACTTTTATGCCTCACGATGTCTATATCCAATGCCATTTCCATTTCCTTGTAAGTATTTATGGCAAAAGGCATTATGGTATCTACCATCCAGCTATACACATAGCGGCGACCTGTAACGGGATTGATTATGCCGGCCGCCACTTTTGAAGAAGCGTTAGGCAAACTATTGTCGAGGACTACAAAGCTTTTGCCTTCTTTGTGCAAGAACCACGAAAGCATAGTGCCGCAAATGCCCTGGCCAACAATGATGATGTCTGTTTGCATAATATAAGTGCAAAAATAAATATGCCACGCTTTGTGGCGTGGCCTATTTAAAACGTCTCTATTTCCTTTTAAAGTTGAAAGACTTTTTCCTTAATACGATTAGTTTCCAAACGTCTTTAATTCCTTTTGTTTTTTACGTTGATATTCAGTCTTTCCATTTCAATAATAAACGTCTGATTTTCCTTTTATTCTTCAACAGAAATTCTTACGCCTTCGCTGTGTGCGCTGAACTCCGGTGCATACATACTTTGTATAGTAGTAATGCCATTGCTGAAGTTGCCGGCATGCGTTACAAATAAGCTGTACTCAAACACATAGGTGCCCTTGCGCAGGTAGTTGAAAAAGAAATGCGTGGCGGCATCTTTGGTGGTTTCGTAATAACCCAGGCCGCCCTGCCATTTATAACCGCTCAGTACGTTTATGGGTTCGGTGGCTGACGCGCGCAGGTCTTTCATATGCACATACTCCATATCTCGGTCGGCACGCAGTTCAATACGCACGGTAATTTTATCGCCAACTTTTAATGCGTTGCCATCTGTAATGGGCGTTAGCACAGGGCCGCGGTCGCCGCTTTTTTCTATGAAGAGTTTTTTTGACAATTGCAAAGGCGTGGCAGCGGTAGTTACTTTATCCATTTCTTCAAAATACTGCCAGTATACGGCGCCCCACGATGGATGGTTTACCGGTTGACCATTGTTTATATTTGCCGGCTGCTGTACGTTTACAGTGATGTTCCCCATCTGCGGCTGCACTTGAGCGCCATCAAACGTTTTTGTAAAATAGCCGGTGCCATCTGTAGTTTTTTGTTCTTCACTGTTAATGATGGTGTTGCCTAGTTTTATTTGTACAACAGGTTCGTTGCTGATCCAGTCTGTGCCTTGCAATAGCAGTGCATAGCAGGCATCAGCAGTGGCTTTAGTGGTGCGCCAGTTATTTGTTTGCTTGTTTTTAATGAGCCATGTTTTTAAAGCATCTACCGTTTTAGTGTCTTTGGTAATTTCGGCAAAAGCTTCAATCAGCAAAGCCTGCGTTTCTATGGGCGCGCTCCACCAGAAAGGAGAAATGCCAAAGCCGGTTTCTTTCCAGTACATACCCATTTCTTCATGTACAATAGCAGTTTCTTTCAGTGAACGCAAAATATCAATCGGCGTTTGCAAATCGGCAGTGCGGTGCAGGGCCAGCGCTGTCATGCCCTGCATGTATTTATTTCCTTTTTGCCAGTGGCGCTGCGCCTGCTTCCTGTAATAGGTATATGCTGGTTGCGCAATTGTTGCTACTTTGTTTTGCGGAAAGAAAGAACGCATGTAGAGATACTGCACCTGTATGTAGCCCGGCTGTTGCTTGATCAGGTCGGCTTTGCTTTTTACCAGGTTGTCGTAGTCTTCTTTTACTTTTTTATCAAGATAAGCCAGCGCTTTTCTAACAATTTCAGTAAGATCTTTATTCTCTTTTTCATCTTCTTTTAAATGCTGCAAATGGCCAATGCCTGTAATAATGTATTGGGTCATGTAGCGATCTTCCGGTCCGCCATTGAACCATACAAAACCGCCGTTTTCTTTTTGCATGCTTTTTAGCTTTTGTAAGCTGTTTTTTAATTCACTGCTCATGCGCAATGCATCAAACAACAGCGCCAGGTTTCTTTTTTGCTGTGCTTCTGTTTTTGCGGCCAGCACCCAGGGTGTTTCTTGCAATAGAATGGCTTTGAGATTTTCATTTTTTTGCAGGTTAGAGATCAGGGCTGCCGTGTCTTTTTTCCAGCTTTCAAATACGGCTTTCAGGCGCGGCGCTTTTTGCACCAGCATGCTGGCCAGCGCATTGGCATAATAGCGGTTCCATACCTGTTCTGCATTTTCTTTTTCACCTTCGGCAAGGTAGGGCAGGGCCTGAACTGCCAGCCAGGCCGGGTTAGCCGTATATTCTACCGTTAAAGCATGGTGCTGCAAGGTTTCGCTGCTGGCATTCATCAACTTTTCAAATGTAAAGGATTTGGTGCCGGTTCCTTTCATGGGCATAGCCAGTGTTTCTGTTACAAGCAGCTTGTTGGTAAGCACAGGCAAAAGGGCTTCTTCGCCATCGCTAAAGTTGCCGGCACGTGCCACTACGCGCCAGGTCAGCGCTTTGTTGAAAAGAAAAGGCACTTCTATCGGAAACTTTACCGCTTCGCTGCTGCCGGCCGCCACAGTAAAATACTGGTTGGGAAAAACATTTTGAAACCAGCCGTCAACCGATTGGTTGGTGGTGGCATCTATCAATAACAACTGCACCTGACCTGTAAGTTCTTTAGCGGAAAGATTGGCAATCTTTACCACCAGTTCGGTGCGGTCGCCCTGGCGCAAAAAGCGCGGCATGTTGGGCTGAACCATCAACTCTTTTTGGGTTACCATTTCTTTTGTAGATAAGCCCAGGGAAAGATCTTTGGTATGCGCAAGCGTTTGCAGTTTCCAGCGGGTTAACGCTTCCGGTGTGGAAAAGGAAAAAGAGACGTTTCCATCTTTATCGGTTTGCAGGTGAGGAAAGAAAAAGGCTGTTTCATTAAAGTTGGTGCGAACGGGGACCTCCTGTACATTTGATGTTGGGTCTTTTTTTACACCCATTCCTGCCACCACTACTTCCTGCAATGAAGCATCCTGTACTGCTAAACCTGATACACTACCTTGTAGTGCTTTCGCAGTAGAATCCGCTATCGGCGCTGCACTTACTTCACGCATTTGCATTTCACTATTAGCCCGCATGGCGATTCTTCTTCTATCAAGATATTGGTTGTACACATCAAATGCCAACTGGTCATACTGATTATCAATAGAACGGTAATGAACACCGTTAAACCAATGCTGCTCAGAAGTTATAGAAACAAAGTTGGTGCTGCCGTTCCACTTAAAAGTATTGCCATATACAGGCCACAATCCGGGCTTTGACCAAATGTGCGGTTTAAATTGGTCGAGCGATGCATCATACATGCTGGCCAGCATTTCTGCAGCAACCTGATCATTCTTATTACCACTGATTTTTACGGTCCATTTTTCTTCAGATCCGGGTAAGGTTTTATCGCGGAAAGTGGTGTACTCAATTGCCAACTCTTTATTAGTCCAGGGCACATCAATTACTTTACTGTATTGATGCACGCGGTTGTGCTTAATAAAAAAGAAGCTGACGCCATAGCCGCCACGGTCTTCTTCTTTAGCGCCAAACGAAAACGTCTGTTTTTCCTTTTGCAGGTTTTTAAATTGAAAGGATTTTAAGACGTTTTGTTCGGTACGTTTATCTACCTGGTGAATCAAAAACACATCATCTGCAGAAGTGCCTACCTGCACGATTGCTTTCTCTCCCGGTTCGATAGTTGTTTTATCTGCCTGTGCCCACAGGTATTGTGGTTGTAATAACTCTTTCATTTTTTCATCGTACAGCTCAATGTATTGCACATCCTTTACTTCAGCGCCATCCCTGTCTGTTGTAGTTACGGTTACTTCATAAAAGCCGGCTGGTAATTTTTGTCCCAAAGCCCACTGGCCATTCAATTTGCTGCTGTCCGTTTTTTGTAGCGTTATTGCACCTTTTGCCCAGGTTTTATAGTCGGATTCGGCTGTATACTCGTCGTGCGGAAAATGCTGAATGTATTCTTCTTTGCTCATCACAAACTGGTCCGGTTGCTCCCAATAGCGGGCCCTTATCAGGCGCTGCTCCGGCACCAGTTGTGTAAACGTAACGCTTACCCTTGCCGGCTGAAATTGTCCTGCCCTGTTTTGCGTGCGAATGGATAGCTGTTGCAACGAATCTGTAGAAAGCTTTTCGGGTAGATGGACAGTAAGCAGCAAAGATTGATAGCCGATGGTAACAACCTGCTCGCTGCTGCGGGTTTCGCCATTGATGTCCGTTACATCCACATATATGCGGTAATCAAAAACCGGGTTCAGGTCTTTGCTGATCTTTAAATCAGGTATGGCTTTAAAAGGAATTTGAAACGTTCCATCCTGTGCGGTTGTTGTTACTCCATGCGCTATTTCCATTGGCTGCGTACGCGGCCACCAACCCCTTTTAAAAAGCCAGGGATAAATAAAACGCGGCTGTCGCACTATGCGGTAAGCAACTTGTGCGCCACCAATGGTATTGCCGGCATAAGCATTGGCGCGGCCTTGCACCATGATGGAATCATAAAGCTTAAAGTCGTTTTTCAACGTATCAAAAGCTACATAGAACTTAGGGCGTTTGTATTCTTCTACAGAAAAAGAAACTTCTTCATTTTCTTCTTCATCGTAGATGGTGAAGCGGCCATTAAGACCGCCCTGCGGCAAAGTAAATTTTCCGGAAAAAGAACCCCATTCGTTGGTAACAACCTCCAACGAATCCACATCTTCGTGGTTAGCGTCTTCCAGATAAAGTTTGGTTTTCCAATCCTTCAAAATCTCGTTTTCCTGCCCTGTTAAACTAACCACAATACCTTTAAAGTAAACCGTTTGTCCGGGCCGGTATATTGATCGGTCGGTAAAAAAGAAAATCTTTGTTTCCTTTTTCGGCTTACGCACTTCATCGTCGTAATAGTGATACTGGTATATACCTTCATCCATGTTCAGGCTGTCGCCGTTGTGAGAAAGGTCAACATAATAAGTATAGCTGCGGGCCTCTTTGGTGCCTTCCGCAATTTGAAAATAACCATTCTTATCGGCGGTATATTTTCCTGCCGGCACTTTGGTGTAGCGCGATGTTTTATAATCGTATTGCTGCCTGTACACATGTGCCGTGGCGCCGCTCAGCGGCTGACCGCTTTGTCGGTGCAGTACAAAATATTGTTTGTTGTTATTGATGTAGCTAATGTTGGAAACATAAAAATCCTGTGCGCCTAATAGTGCTTTCTTTTTGCTGAAAGCAGCATCTGCTGATGCTATTAAAAAATATTCGCCCACAGGCAATGCATCTACTTTCACTTCCACGCGGTGCTCCTGCAGGTCGGCTGTTTGGGGCAAAGCCTGCTGCCAGCTTTTAACGGCAGGTGCTGCCAGC
>CBDTUH010000112.1:0-9912 GCA_965363375.1 uncultured bacterium | reverse complement strand
CTACAACTTGAGCAGCTTTTTTTTAAACGGTTCTTAAAAAACCTCTCTTTTTCCTTTTGATAATAAGTGATTGGAGTTTATTAGTTAGTTCACTCAGATATGTAATTCTTATTTTTAGTTACACAAAAACGTCTCATTTTCCTTTTAAACTTTAGTACCATTTGCTGCGCGCATCATTAATAATTCGCCATCCATTATAATGATGTTTTGTGCTAAAGCCTGTTGAATATGCGCTAAAATTTCAGTACGCATTTCTTCTGTAACTCTTGAAAATCCAAGCTGTTTGGCAATGTAAGGAAATGCAGCTTCGGGGTGAATGGCGACTGCGTTACGAACCACTTTCGCAATAACACCAATCACTTCTTCGGGTGCAATGTATTTTATTTTTCGGGAAGCTGCCGGTAGCACGCTGCGGTCGCGCAAAACAGGTGCCTTCATATGCGGCATCCACAAAAATTCACCTTTCTGCACAATGCGTCCGCCGCCTTCTGCAAAGCGTGCGGCCAGCCTGATGTGCTCGCGTATGCGCGGCCCTACCCTTGTAATGCCGGCTGCTTCCACCATGCGGCGTGCCACTTCTTCAAAATGTACGGGGCTTTCGGTCATCACTACCAGTTCTACCCAAAGCGCCAACTTGCTCACCGGTTGCAGGTGCATATCCTGCAAGCACATTTCCGTTGGCAAAACGGCGATTGTATATGGTGCCAGCTTATCCTGGTTTTCTGTTTCTTCGCGCATTAGCGATGTTTCAGTTATGGATTCATCATCATCTTCAGTTGATTCATTTTTATTTTTCCAGGCTTCATCTATCGCATCGGTCAAACGTTTCAGTTCCTTTTCTTTATTACGGAACCAGTCGGTGCTCCAGATACGGTGAATCTTCCAGCCAATGGCCTGGAGTACCTGTTGCCGTAACCGGTCGCGGTCGCGCGCAGAGCGAGCCGAATAGTAAGAGGCGCCATCACACTCAATGCCCAGAATAAACCGTCCCGGCTGCTCGGGGTCTTCTATAGCCAGATCAATATAAAATCCGCCGGAGCCCACCTGCTGCTGCACACGATAGCCTGCATTTAACAATTGCGCCGCCACCGCTTCCTCAAACGGGCTTTGTACCTCTTTACCACTTGCCCTGGGCACATCCAACTGCCCGGTTTGAGCATATTGCAAAAAGCTTTTCAGCGCCAGTAAGCCGGCACTTTTGGTTCTTCCCGCATCAATATCATCGCCGGTAATGTTGGTAAACACTTCGCAGCGCAACTTAGCCCTTGTTATCAGTACATTGAGACGCTTTTCTCCGCCTTCGTTATTTAATGGTCCAAAATTCATGCTGACATAACCTTCGGCCGTGCGGCCATAGCCAATAGAAATATAAATAACGTCCCGCTCATCGCCCTGAACATTCTCCAGGTTCTTTACAAAAAAAGGTTCTGCGTTAGCATTGCTGAAAAAGCTTTCCAGTTCAGGATGTTGTCGTCGCTTTAATTCTAAGGCATCCTGTATGGCTTGTCTTTGTGCCGTGCTAAAAGCCACCACACCCAAAGTAAGTTTTGGATGCAGGCGCGCATGCTCCATTACGGCATCCGCAACGGCTTCTGCTTCTTTGGCATTGGTACGCGTGCGGCCCCTGTCATACGCTGTGTCTTTTAAATGATGATAAAACAAGCCTGCCCTGTGCACTGCTCCCGGGCTTGGAAAAACCACTAACTTATTATCATAAAAATGATGATTGGATAAAGTAATAAGCGATTGATGGCGGCTGCGGTAGTGCCAGCGCAGCATTCTTTGAGGCGCACCCTGCGCATCGCACATACCCAATATGCTGGGCAAGTCGGCAGTAACATTTTCATAATCTTCCACATCAGTAGCCAGCGTATCAAAAAAGGATGTGGGTGGCAGCTGCTTGTTATCGCCAACCACCACCAGTTGTTTGCCACGCAACAAGGCACCCAGCGCTTCCACAGGGCGTACCTGGCTAGCTTCGTCAAATATAACCAGATCAAACTCAATCGCTCCCGGCGGCAAATAATTAGCTATGGAAAGCGGACTCATCATAAAAACAGGCTTGATAGCTTGTATGGCCATACCTGCTTCTGTCATTAATTTTCGAATGGGCAAATGCCTCGCTTTTTTATTGAACTCGGTACGCAGAATGTTTACCTGACCTCCCGCTTCTCCTTTCGGCACCGCCTCCCAATGGCGCAGTGCCGCACGGGCGCGGTTGAGTTGCAGGTTCAGCACATCCAGCCTGGCAAATTGCTTGGCTACCTCCTCGTGCGTTGAACGCTCAAATTTGCGGAGTGCTGCAAAATCAGTAAATGCTTTCTGAAGCAGGTGCTCGTACCATGTTTTTTGCAGGGCCTGCTTTAAAGATTGGCGGGCACCGCTCCAGTCGGCAGCTGCTTCCGTTAAACCTTCCAGCCCTTCCGCTTTTGCTTCTGCTTCTATATTGTTCCATGCAATTACCGCGTGTATTTGAGGCAGCTGATTAATCCAAAGCTCTAACGTTTTTTGCTGTTCCGAAAATGGTTGATGTATAAAAGCATTACCCTGAAATAAAAGTGCCTCGTTCAATGCCATCCTGTTGCTTACCTCCTGAACGGCTTTTCCCTGGGTTCCCAGTTTTTGCAACAACACCTGATGGTTTTGGGCACAATGGGCCACTCCAGGTTTTGAGGCGATATAATGTATAAAAGTAACAGGCAGCACGTCTTCTGCTACAGCCTTGTGTACTCCTGCTAGGTAATGAGCTGCAGCCTGCAAAGCGGACCAATCAGCATCTTTTTGCCAGCTGTTTCCAAACAATTCTTTTATTAATGTTTCATTTTGCTGAATAATGCTTTCCAGGCGCTGCGCTTCCAAAATGGCATCTGCCAAAACAATTTTTTGGGCTTTGTTTTTCGGCAGCTTTGCTTTGCAAAACGTCTGAAGTTCCTTTTGTGCTCTGTTGTAAGAACTTATGAAAAAGCGGTACCATTTATGGCTATGAGCCACTATTTCAGCCCTGATGTGCCGTACATTTTGTTGCCATGCGTCGGGTAAAAAAACGGAATCGTACTGATGGTGCAATTGCTGTAATTGCTGCGCGGCCTGTAACAATTCTTTGATTTTATCTGCAGCTATATGCCAGGCCTGGTTTAACACATAAAGATTTTGAAAAAGAGGCTGTGCTGCAGCTAGTTCTACCGCCTGTGCCAGGCGCATTGTTTCTTCGCGGTTTTGCGGAGGCTGCCATTGCATTTCATTGGCAACATCGGCTACAGCCTGCATTAATGCTTCTGTTGCCAGAAAGGCTTCTTTTAAAATTTTAAGTATGGTGTCCTGTTCGTGTGGCAGCAGCAGGGTAAGGCCACTACCCCAAAAAGGCTGTTGAGAAGGAATGCCGATATTTGAAAGCAAAGCCTGAAGTTTATCCGCCATTGACTCGGCCGCTGCTGCTACAGATGCATTCCAGTAATGAATATTTTGTATACGTATCTGTGGTAGCTGTTCAGCAGCATTTTTGTTTAATGCCAGTAGCAAACCAATAAGCTGATGCGTTGAATGACCGCTGTGCTGCAATTCTGTATTTACGGCTCTGCTGTAGTCGTTTAATTCCTTACGGTGTTTTTCTAAAAGCGCTACCTGTTGCCCCAGATGCTGAAGGGCCGGCTTGCCCAGTTCAAGCACCCTTTTTAGTTCTGCATGCAATTCTTTTTTTGAGCCCTTATGGCTGTGTAACTCCAGACAGGCTTCACCTAAATGAATGGCATCGAGCCGCCGCTTCACTACTTCCAGTGCAGCCAGTTTTTCTGCTACAAATAATACTTTTTTGCCCTGCCCAATGGCATTGGCTATCATGTTGGTAATGGTTTGCGATTTGCCGGTTCCCGGAGGGCCCTGTATCACCAAATTTCTGCCTTCATGTACGGCCAGCATAGCCAATAATTGCGAGCTGTCGGCGTCTACCACCTGAAATAGGCTATCGGCATCGGTTTCATCATCTATAAAAGCATCTTCGGAAGCGGAGGGCGGCGCATCGGTAAAGCCAGAACTAAAAAGGCTTTGCAAAACCGGGTGACTGACAGGTTTAGCATCATCGGGCCATTTGGCGTTATCAAGATCATTATAGATTAAAAACTTACCAAAGGAAAAAAAGCCCAGCTCTATAGCATTTCGGTCTACTTGCCAGCGGTTGTAATGTTCAACTGCCGTTGCAACAGCATCAAAATAATCGCCCACTGCTATTGACTCCTGCTCGGGCAGGTCAGGAATATGAATGCCGAATTCGGATTTCATTTTAGCCTGCAGCGACAGGTTTTCACCTACTTCTTCACCGGTATAACGCAGCTTAAACCTTTCGCGCGCCGTAGACCTTTCCAGTGAAACCGGAATTAAAATCAGCGGTGCTTTGCGTAATTCGGATGATGATTCAGACTCGTACCAGTTTAGCATACCCAGCGCTACGAACAAAATGTTCACACCTTGCTCTTCCAGGCTGGTGCGAGCTGCATAATACGTATTCAGTAACTTTTGCTGGAGCTTCTCTTCGCTTTCAGCTGTTTGCAGCCGCAGGTCGGAGACGGATACTGTTTTTTCTTTGTTTCCGATTTCAGTTTCTTCTTTTTCAGCAGCCTTAAAAGTCATGGCTTTTGACTGCTCCACTAAAATATCATAAACCGATGCGGAGGACTCCTGAACTACTTGCACGCCACGTGCCACTGAAGGTTTATAGTTCAACAGCGGATTACGAAGTCCAAGATCGAGTAATTCTTTACGGGAGGCTTCCAGCTTTAACAGAATATCCTGCATTGGGTCAAAATAAATTATTTCTTTTTACTTACCCCTTTTTATTCAGAAAAATCTGTTTTCTACTACCATTAGGTATGCAAAAAATCAAAAGGGTTTTCAGACCTTTTTAAAACGTCTGAAAACCCTTTTGATTATAGTTGTAGTTATAAAAGTAAGAATAACAGCCAGAAAGAAACGAATGATACCCTTTCTTGCAATTCATTCCTCTTTTTCTATCTTCAGCATCTCTTTTACCAACTTTTCGTAGGCTTTAGCATCCGTATCTGAATGATAGATCTTATTCCGGATTTTACCTTGCAAATTGAAAGTATTGTTTCCTTTGCCGCCATCTATCACCAGTTTAATATTTGCTTTTTCTCCTTCCGTAACCATCACTTCATCATCACCACCCAGGGCTTCAATATTGATGATATCTGTATCAGCAGGTAAAAAAGTTCGCTGGTAAATGGGTGCCCCTCCCCTTTGTTTTGAATAAGCCGTTAACATAAGGCTGTCCCGGTTGCCGGTTATCAAATACCTTTCGGCTTCATCACTTCCCAACACGGTTACTTCTTCTGCCAAAAATTCGTAATAGCGCAACGCATCTTTCAACAAGCCATTCCGCCGGTCAATCAGTTTACTTTCCAATGTAGCACCACTTAGTTTATAAACTTCAGGAGGCAGGTTTCTAACAGCACTTTTTATTATATCATCCGTCAGCTTAACCTGAAACTCTTTTGTTATGTTTTCCCAATCTTGACGCGTAAGCCCTGACATAAAAACCCTGTCGAAGTTCCATGACTTGGCATTAAGGCTTTTAATGCGGCGCGTGCTGTGCGTAAAACCAACCATGTGTTTTAGCGATATCAATTGTGCAATTTTAACCAGCAAACCTTCAGAGTAAAAATAAGCCTGGTCGCGGTCGCGCGGAACGACATACAAACCCTGCCTGCCTCCTTCTTTGCGGATGCCCCAGCGCCATTGATCCTGGTGGCGGTCCCAGTCGGCAATCAGCATATCGAGCAGACGGGCACGTAAAACTTCTTCTTCCAACACGCGGTATTTATTGTCTTCCAGTAAATCTTCCACCACATTTTCAGTGTTCTCTGTTTCTGTTTTATCAGGAGTTGGGTTACGGTCTTCCAGCATGCACACCGTATTGGCAAATAAGGCGCGGTGCTCACCAAAATCAGGATCATCGGGCACTGCAAAAAAATAAGCCTTGGCTGTAATAATATTGGCTGCCGGCGCCAGCACATTAATGGTTAAAGGTGCATAGGGATGCGCGGCGGAAACCATATCTTGTGTTACTTTTTCGGCCAGTGTATTTTGCAGCCATTTTGGAAGTGCCCCTTCCACATCTTTATCAATAGTGCGCAGTGCCCATTCGCGGCCTTCGCCATCGCGCAGGCGCAACGATTTGGTTTGCTGACCACCGCCTAATTTATCAATTGTAAAACCCAGTTCTTTTAACCGGAAAACAGGCAGACGCACCGGCTGCTCCCAAACGCTGCGGTAATTTTTACCCAGAAAGATTTTTTTAAAAAAAGAAGGATCGCTGTATTGAGTGCTGGCAGCAATGGTTACCGAATCTTTTACCGACTCCAGCTTTTGCTTCAGGGTTTGGGCATTGGCAATAGCAATAAATAAAAAAGCCGGAATGAATATCAATACCTTTCGAATCATTTTACAATTTTCTTCTCTACAGTTAATCAATCATTGTTCCATCCTTTTAAAAGGAAAAAGAGACGTTTTAATCATTCACGGCGGTTCGTCGCCACACCTGCACCAGTTCCTTTCCATCTGCCCCCTGGCTTGTAATACGAATTTCATCATTGCTAATGGCCGTGATGGTGGCCGGTTTGTAAGAGGTTGTGCCCTCGCAGGCGTTTACCAGCAGCTCCAGGTTAAAACCGCCACCTGTTCTGTTGTTCAGTCCGCGCCACATGGCATCTCTTTCGCGCACGCAGTAATTATTATTGCCAATGCTGCGAACTGTGCCGGCCGACACACCCGGAATAACCTGCACCACTGTGCCTACCATGCTGCTGTTGTCGCTGTTGGAGCTAAGGCTCCAAGCACCGTTCAGCGAAAAAAGACCGCCGGTGGTATTGGTGGGCAGCGTTTGCAATGTTTTGCATTGGGTGAAAATGGTTACTATTGCCATTAAATAAAAAAGCAGGTAACGTTTCATACTGTTTTATTTGCTTTGTAATAAGTTATTAATTATTGTGCCAGACCCCAATAATTTAGCAAAATGAAAATTGCACTGTGGACGGTGGGAAAACAACACGATGCTTATGTAAAAGCAGGAATAGAAGAATTTACCAAAAGGCTTTCCAAGTATTTTCCTGTTGAATGGCAGGTGATTCCGGTGCCTAAAAATGCCACCATGCTTTCGGAAGGTGAAATGAAAGGAAAAGAAGGTGAAAGCATTCGCCAATTGCTGAAAGATGATGATTACCTCGTGGCGCTTGACGAGCGTGGCAAAGAGCTGACATCGGAAGGGCTGAGCCAGTTTGTAGCGCAGCGGGCGGATGGCGGCACCAAAAGACTGGTATTTTTAATAGGCGGCGCTTACGGGCTGGATAAAGAAGTAATGAACAGGGCCAAAATGCAATGGTCTTTATCAAAGCTCACCTTTCCGCACCAGCTGGTGCGGCTGATACTGGCAGAACAATTGTACCGCGCCTGCACTATTTTGCGCAACGAAAAATACCATCATCGTTAAGTTTGCTTTTCAGCAATTCCATTATTTTCAACTTTAAAAGGAAAAACAGACGTTTTTATTCATCAAGTAATTTAATATGCAACTTTCTATAACGCTGGGCATTATCATCATTACGGTTTTGGTTTCTATTGGCGGGTTCAACAACCGGAAAATCATTAACGACCTTATTTTTTACGGACCAGCAGTGAGTCGTCAAAACCAATGGTACCGTTTTTTCAGCTGCGGGCTTATTCATGCCGACTGGGCGCACCTGATCTTTAACATGATCTCGCTATATTTTTTAGGACCTTATGTTGAGGCCAATTTTGAAGCCCTTTTCGGCAGCATTGGCAAATGGCTTTACCTGCTGATGTATGTTTCGGCGCTGGCCATTTCGGTGTTGCCTACCTACTTCAAGCACAAAGACAATTACAACTATAGCAGTTTGGGTGCTTCGGGTGCAGTGAGTGCCGTTATTTTTGCAGGCTTGATGCTGGTGCCTACGCTAGAGCTTTTTATCTTTTTTATACCAATACCTATACCGGGCTTTATTTTCGGGCCGCTGTACCTGCTTATTTCTGCTTACATGGACCGCAAAGGTGGCGACAACATCAACCACTCTGCCCACATCTGGGGCGCTTTATACGGATTGGCATTTGTAATTGTGGGTAGCTACGCAGTGGGTTATCCTGTTATACAAAGTGCGATTGAGCAGATCGGCGGGTATTTCAATCGTTAGTAAGATTCAATCTGCAGTTGCAGAATATGTTTTGTATGAGGTTCTACTTTAAATCGGTCATCAATACGGTGGCCGGCTATCCATACAATTCTGCCGGCTGATTCTACCACCCAGATGTTTTCTTTTTCGGTAGCGGACAACTTTTGATCAATAAAAAAGCGGGCTAGTTTTTTCTTTTTGGGCATGCCCAGCGGGTAAAAATAATCGCCGGGCAGCCAGCGCCGAACCAGCAATGGAAACTTTATACTTCGTGCATCCAGTTGTGCTATATATGGACTTTTCTTTAAATGAAAATGCTCCTTTTCCATCCAATCCATTTGCAGAACTGAATCGGCCAGGTAGGTCTTTTTGTCTCCTTTTTCCAACACAAACGTCTCCCCTTCCTTTTTCTTTTTACGTGCCACAATATACCAGGCACGGTGACGGATGATGCGGTGGGTTTCGCTTTCAATAAATTTACCGGAATCTGCCGCTGCCAGCTTTACAAGTTCCGGAACACTTTTCTCACCAAATCCAAAATCTTTCAGCACTTCATACAGCATGGATGTATGTTGATACTGCAATATTTTTTTTACTGATATTCTGATCTCATAACCTTTATTTTTTAAAAACGTCTGTTTTTCCTTTTGAACCAATTGCTGGTAAAGCGCATCTGTTTTTTGCAGACGCTCTATATTTTGAAGCAGGTTTTGCTCCACCGCCGGATACACCTGCTGCAATTGCGGAATTAAAGTATTTCTGAAAAAGTTGCGTATGTATTTGTCCAGTGCATTGGATGAATCTTCCACCCACTGCAATTGATGTTGTTTGGCAAACGTCTCTATTTCCTTTCGCGTAAAAGGCAAAAGTGGACGCAGGCAGCGTGCCATATAGTCTGTAGCCGCAGGCATGCCGGTGAGACCCGAAAGGCCGGTACCACGGAAAAAGTGCATCAGCGCCGTTTCTAAATTGTCGTTGGCATGATGCGCCAGCAACACATAAGCCGCCTTCTTATCAATTCGTACTTTTTCAAACCAATTGTAGCGCAGGCTGCGCGCCGCTTCCTGAATAGAAAGCCTATTTTCGGTTGCAAAAGAATCCGTATCAAAATGCTGCACCAGCACTTCGGCGTCATACTTCAGCCCCAGGCTTTTTACAAAATCTTCATCGCGGTTGCTTTCTTCGCCACGCAGACCAAAATTGCAATGAACTATAATAAATTTAATGTTGGCAGCGTGGCATAAGTGGCACAGCACGCACGAATCAAGCCCGCCACTGGCAGCTACTAAATACAGATGCATGGCATCCACCTGAAGGTGCCGTAGGTTAGCATTAAAACGAAGCTGCAGGTCGTTGTTCATTCGGCCGTAAAGTAAAGCATTTTGCCCCATTGTTACATTTGGCTCAACGTTATTACCGTTTCATTCGCTTTCACATTTTATTTAAAACGTCTGTTTTTCCTTTTGCATAAAAATAGAAAGATGAAGCACTTTTACTACCTGCTTATTTTGATAGCTGCCGGTTCGTGCAAAAAAGAAAAAATAGTAATGCCGCCGCAACAGGATATGGAAGTAACAAGCCTGAACGATACAGAAGTTGGCTACAACCAGGGAAAACGGTTTGATCTGGATGGCAATGGTTCCTTCGATATGGCCTTCACCACTTACCATATTGGCGATCCGCTGTTGCAAATGGATAAAATTCAATTTTGTGCCCT
>CBDTUH010000111.1:0-9995 GCA_965363375.1 uncultured bacterium | reverse complement strand
AGCATTTCGGCCGTGGGCACCAGCACCGCCAGCAATAAGCCTACATACCAGCCTATTTCATTAAGCCGCACTTTGCCCAGCACCAACTCACCGTTGGTAAAAAAAAGCATCCCGCACCAGCCTGCCACCATAATGCCCCAGCGGTGAAAAGGGCTGATATCTTTATAGTCAGGGTTAAACTTTTGCACCAGCCGCTGGTACTCTACCCAGCAGCCAAAATGTACCAGTGAAAAAAGAAGAAAAAAAGACCAGCGGTTCCAGAACAGGCCGGCACACATCACCACCACAAATACAATTGAGGTAAGTGCTCTTGTACGGAATGTCTGCCAGTTAAAAGCCATCAGTCTTCAAATGTAAATTTCTGATTGTTGTTTCCTTCCTCATCGCGGTACACATCGCTGTAAGTAACGGTGCTCTTTTTCTTCATCAACCATACCAGCAGCACCACAATGGCGGCACTTACCAGCGCGCTTACTATTAATCCGGCTTCGCCCAAAAAGGGCAGCTCATCCTGCTCAATAATCTGCGGGTAAAAGTAAGCCAGCGTTATAAAAAAGGCATCGTACAAAAAGTGCGCGGCCATAGCGGGCCACAGGCTGCCGCTGTACCAGTAAATGGCGCCGAGTACAATGCCCAGCAAAAAGCGCGGTACAAAACCAAAGAACTGGAAATGGAAAGCCGAAAACACCACTGCTGCAATGATGATGCCCAGCCAGGTGTTTTTGGTAGCCCTGATAAAGAGGCGCTGCAGCACACCGCGGAAGAAAAGCTCCTCGCCCACGCCGGCAAAAACGGCAATAAAAATAATATTGAGTAAAAGGTTAGAAACGGTGTTCTGCCCCAGCAAAAATTTGATCTGCTGCGCGGCGCTGTCTTCCATGCTTTGCATCCACTGCTGCATGCCTTCGCCAAAATGTATCTGCCGGTTCAGCTCGCCGGTGTACTGCACCAGCGGAATGGCCAGCAGCAAAGAGGCCACGCCTAGTATCCAATAATAAGCAGTTCCCTTTTGGCGCAGGCCAATGTACTGCATGGGCTGGGGGTCGGAGAAGTAAGCAAACAAGAGCGACGGAATTACAAACAGGCCCAGAAACTGGATGAGCAGCATGCCGCGCATCATGGTCAGCAGTTGCGGGTTGGGCTGGCTCCAGTCGGCCGTGGCCATCTGCATGAGGCTGATGCCGGTAATTTGGGCCAGTATAGAGCCTAAAATAAGGTAAAGGGTTAAAAAAACACCAAAGGCCATCCCTATAAACAGCAGCAGCTGCACCCACCCTGGCCTTGTTTTAAGATAAGATTGCATGTTTTGTCCGTTTGCTAATTGTACTTTTGCGCATCGAAGATAACGCCCAATACAGAATACCCTTGGTAAAAATTGACAACATAACGCTCCCTCATTTCCCGCTGCTGCTGGCACCGATGGAAGACGTAAGCGACCCGCCTTTTAGAGCCGTGTGCAAAACCACGGGCGCCGACCTGATGTACACCGAATTTATCTCCTCCGAAGGACTGATACGCGATGCCATAAAAAGCCGGCAAAAGCTGGACATATTTGAAGAAGAACGTCCTGTGGGCATACAGATATTTGGCGGCGATGAAGAGGCCATGGCGCTTAGCGCCAAAATTGTGGACACCGTAAACCCCGACCTGCTGGACATTAACTTTGGCTGCCCGGTAAAAAAAGTGGTGAGCAAAGGTGCCGGCGCCGGTGTATTAAAGGATATTGATTTGATGGTGCGCCTGACCAAAGCCGTTGTTAACTCCACCAAATTACCCGTAACCGTAAAAACCCGCCTGGGCTGGGATGACAGCACGATTAATATAGAAGAAGTGGCCGAGCGCCTGCAGGATGTAGGCATTAAAGCCTTAGCCATACACGGCCGTACCCGCTGCCAGCTGTACAAAGGCGTTGCCAATTGGGAACCCATTGCCCGCGTTAAAAACAATCCCCGCATACACATTCCTATTTTTGGTAATGGCGATATTGATTCGGCTGAAAAAGCCGTGGAGTACAAAAACCGTTATGGTGTGGATGGCATTATGATTGGCCGTGCCGCCATTGGTTACCCGTGGATTTTTAACGAGATCAAACATTTTGTAGCCACCGGTGAGCACCTGCCTGCCCCTACCTTACAGATGCGTGTAGATGTGATTAAGCACCACCTGCACCGCTCCGTGGAGTGGAAGGGCCCCAAGGCCGGCATTTTTGAAATGCGCCGCCACTATACCAACTATCTAAAAGGTCTGCCCAACATTAAAGAGTTTCGCTTAAAACTGGTAACCCTTCCCGATGCGGAACAGATAGACGCTGTGCTGGATGAAATGCTTCAATACTACAATGGTTTTGAATTTCCGCACCAGCCGATAGAATTGATTAATTACCACGAAAAATGCCCGGTGTAGGTTAAAAGGGAAAAGAGACGTTTTTAACACTCACATTTTAAATATTTTAATCTCTAATTTTTTATTCAATCAATTCTAGCGTACACTAACAAAAAGTGGTAGCATTCATTAAGTGTTTCCTTGTTGCAAGATTGCGCAATAAAGTTTGCATATCGACTTATTTCAAAATCAATAGTTTGCAGATATTGCAATTTCGTGCTATTGCATATATCTTAGTATTGTGCGTAACATTATTATAAGCCTGCTATTTATTATACTTTCATTTGTTTCGTTAACCTCTGTTGGACAGACCAATGACAGTTTAAGCATTTCATTCTGGACACCGCCTTCTTGGTTTTCGGGTGATAAGGGCTTTCTGCACGATAATCTCAAAAACTATAAATTCAGTCAAGAGCAAATGAATCGATTAGCAAATGAGATTAATACATCCACAGTTTTGGGAGTCTATTATAAATACAATCCAGAATTTCATTATGGACTAATACCAACAATAAAAATTTACGTTCGAAAAAACAATTCAAGAGACTTCGATAACTTTTTCGTAGCTGCAAAGAACGAAATAGAAAGCGTCCGTTCTCAAGTATCAAATTTTAAATTTATTGAAAGCCCTAAAACCATAACAATTGGAAAACATAAGGCGTTTTATGCAACTTCTAGTTATAATTTAAATATACAAACAGGAGAAATTGCAAATGTTAGAACCAAATATGTTTGTATTCCTTTAGAGAATCAATATTTATATATGACGTTAATTGACAACGAAGAAGAAAATTGCTCTGATCTGTTTACTGAAGTAATCAGCAAAATCTTGATCAAGTAAACTGTGCTTGGCTGATAATTTTTTGAGCACTTATAGCTTAATTATTCTTTAGTTCTGGGATTAGCTATTAAACTCCAGTGTTTTTTCCTAGCAAACAATGTTAGAGTGTGTTACTCAAAAGGAAAAACAGACGTTTTAAGCTCACTGCTTTTATTTCTTACTCCTTTCCCCCAAATGTGCAGTAAAAGGCGTTACTGATGGCTGCACCTAATGTGGCTTCAAGCAATAAACCTTTAGCTGCAATCTTATGAGACTCATCCAGGCCCAGAAATCCAACTAACATTATTTCAATATAAAATATTTGCGAAACCGAATAGTTGCGCATATATTTGCAACCAATTGGTTTCACAATTAAAAAATTAACCACTTTGAGACGCGATATTTTTCAGGCAATAGCCGACCCGACACGGCGAGCCATTCTTACCTTAATTGCACTGCAGGCAATGACCCCTAATGCCATTGCTGAGAACTTCAACACTACCCGGCAATCTGTTTCTAAACACCTTCGCATCCTCACAGAATGCGAACTGGTAAAACAGGAACCGCAAGGCAGGGAAATTTACTACTCACTCGAAATTGAAAGACTGAAAGAGATTGACATGTGGCTTGACCAATTCAGAAAGCTTTGGGAAATCCGATTTGATCAACTTGACAACGTATTATCAACCATTAAAAAAAAGAAAAAATGACAAACACTTTGCTATTTGATTTTACTGTTGACAAAACTGCAAAAACAGTTTTCATAAACAGAGAATTTGCCGCTGATCTTCCATTAGTTTGGGATGCTTTTACCAAGCAAGAAATTCTTGACCAATGGTGGGCACCTAAACCCTGGGAATCAAAAACAAAATTTATGAATTTTGAAGTTGGCGGACGAAGATTTTATGCTATGGTAAGCCCGGAAGGCCAGGAACATTGGGCCATTCAGCAATACACTTCCATTACATCTACATCCAATTTCAAATTTTTGAATGCTTTTGCAGACAAAGATGAAAACCCCCAATTGCCCGGTTCTGAATGGGATTTAAATTTCAGCGAGCAGGCCGGAAAGACAAAAGTCAGTATTACAATTTACAACGAATCGCTTGACCGTATGGAGAAGATGATTGAAATGGGTTTTGAAGGAGGATTTACAATGACATTGAACTACCTGGAAAATCTGTTGCCAACTTTAGCACAACAAAAGTAGCAGCAAAAATGGCTGTTACAATCGGCTTGGCAATACCAGGGCTTAGTGTTGTACATGCAGCATTTACGGTTAAACGGCATTTTTTCATTTGTTCAGTAAACGGTTTTCGAATTACTCCAATATTGCCAAGCCTATGAACGTTACATGTAATTCAAAAGGAAAAACAAAGGTTTTGCCGTTTGGCCCGTTTTCCAAATTGCATATGACCCATCTGCGAAAACCTCAATTTTGAAATCCGATAAATCTGCGCTACCTTTTAACACCGCTGCTGCAATCTGCCCTCACTTAACGGCGGATTAAGTTTTAACTTTGCCCACACAATTTTTACTATGAACCGCATACAGGAAGTGGTACAGGATGTTGTTATCAAATTTGCCGGCGACAGCGGCGATGGGATGCAATTGACCGGTACCCAATTCACCAATAATACGGCGCTCTTGGGTGCCGACCTTTCTACTTTCCCCGATTTCCCGGCCGAAATCCGCGCCCCGCAAGGCACCATTCCTGGTGTAAGCGGTTACCAGCTGCGTTTTTCCTCCGAAAGCATACACACCCCAGGCGATTTTTGGGATGTGCTGGTGGCTATGAACGCCGCGGCGCTGAAAACCAACATTAAAAGCTTAAAAAAGGGCGGCAAACTGATTGTAAACGTGGATGGCTTTGATGCCAAAAACCTGCGCCTGGCCAATTACCCCGACGGTGTGAACCCCATTGAAGACGACTCACTCGAAGGTTACGAAGTGATTAAAATGGACGTAACCAAAATGACGCGTGAAGCCCTGAAAGATTCGCCACTCGGCACCAAGGAAAAAGACCGCGCCAAAAACATGTTTGTGCTCGGCTTTCTGTACTGGATGTATGGCCGCGACATCGGCTCTACAGAAAAGTTTTTAACCGAAAAGTTTGGCAAAAAGCAGGATATTCTGGAAAGTAATTTAAAGGTTTTGCGCGCCGGGTACAACTATGGCGATACCACCGAAACCTTTACCACGCAGTATAAAATGGAAAAAGCCCGCATAGAAACCGGCACCTACCGCAGCATTATGGGAAACCAGGCGCTGGCCTACGGTTTAATAGCGGCTTCGGTAAAAAGCGGGCTGAATATATTTTTGGGCACTTATCCTATTACACCAGCCTCCGACATTTTACATGAATTAAGCCGGCATAAGAATTTTAACGTGCGCACCTTCCAGGCCGAAGACGAAATCGCCGGCATATCGGCCGCTATTGGCGCTTCGTATGGTGGCCATTTAGGTGTAACTACCACATCGGGCCCCGGTATGGCGCTGAAAACAGAAGCCATGGGCCTGGCCCTGATGCTCGAGATTCCGCTGATTATTGTAAACGTGCAGCGCGGCGGCCCTTCCACCGGTTTGCCTACCAAAACCGAACAATCCGATTTATTGCAGGCTTATTACGGCCGCAACGGCGAAAGCCCGATGCCCGTGGTTTCTGCCTCTACGCCTTCCGATTGTTTTGATGCGGTGTACGAAGCCGTGCGCATTGCGGTGGAGCATATGACACCAGTGATTTTCCTGAGCGATGGTTACATTGCCAATGGCGCCGAGCCGTGGAAGTTCCCCAACACCGATAGCCTGCCGCCCATACACGTGGAATTTAAAACTGAACTGGGCCACGAGGAAATTAAGTTTCAACCGTACCAGCGCGACGAGAAACTGGTACGCCCCTGGGCAGTGCCGGGCACAGCAGGACTGGAGCACCGCATTGGCGGACTGGAAAAACAAAATATTACCGGCAATGTAAGCTACGACCCCGAAAACCACCAGCTGATGGTGAAGATCAGGCAGGAAAAAGTAGACAAGATTGCTGATTACATACCCGAGCAAAAGCTGGATAACGGCCCCGAAAAAGGTAAAGTGCTGGTGCTGGGCTGGGGCTCAACTTACGGAGTTATTAAAACCGCTGTGGCTGAATTGCTGGCAGAAGGGCACGAAGTGGCCCATGCGCACCTGCGCTACCTGCGCCCCTTCCCAAAGAACCTGGGCGATATGCTGAAGAATTATGAAACCATTTTAATCCCGGAAATCAATAACGGGCAGCTTATCAAAATCATCCGCGACCAGTATATGGTAGATGCCAAAGGCTACAACAAAATAATGGGTGTGCCCATTACACAGGCCGAACTTACAGAAGCCATCAAAAAGTACCTGGTGTAAATGATAAAGTTTTAAAAGGGAAAAGAGACGTTTTTACAAAACGTCTCTTTTCCCTTTTGCATGTTTATGACTCTGGCCGATAAATAATATTGCGCCCTTAATGTTGGTTTTTGAACATTACTTCCTAAAGTTTTACTGAGTAATATTCAGCAATAGTTTCTCTTTTTTAAATTTTATTTCAAGCTGGGCTACCGCACAAACTACACGCTTATTTTGTGATGCGGGCAGCCACAAACCTGAATAAAACATCAGGGCTTCTTTAAAAGCAGCTTCATCAGAAAGTTGTCCTGATAGTTTTTGAATACCCACCAAAGCGCCGTCTTTTGTTATTAAAAAACCAAAGGTTGCATTGCCTTTGATAGAAATATTTTGTCCATTCAGATAATTGATAAGACTGTCTGCCAATGCCTTGTTACCATTTTTTACGGAAGGCAGCATTTCTGTTTTGGTGAACATTATACCATCACATTCTGCTGTTACAACTTTCCTGGCGGTACTATCATTGTATATTTTTGATTGAGCCCAAACAAAATGAGGTAAAGTGCAACAAAAGAACAAGAAGGCGATTTTTAGAAGATTGCGTTCCAATAATTGGAGTTTTCTCATGAGGTCTATTTTTTATAGTAAGCCGGCATCTGATTCTAAACTTGCAGCCAAAACTAAGAAATACGCAATTGTATAAACCTAAAACTTCACAAACCTTTAGTTTTATAGTAAGACAATTGTGTAATGTAGTATTGCGCTAGATGCAATGCTGGTGACTAACATTATTCGAAAGTGCAACAATAAAATCACTTTTTAATAAAATGAAATTATAGCTTTTTTGAAAGATTGTTTTTACTATCAGAACAGCATCAGTCGGCGACTTGCTAAATATTATCATTTTCTTTTATGAGGCACCACACTTATCTTTCCATCGCTTTCAATAAAGGCGGCTTTTACATCCTTAACGTCTTCAATTCCTTTTAGTCGCAGGTGGTCCGTCAGCTCTTCTTCTGTCAAGTACTCGCGCCGCATATTGCGCCGCAGCAGGTTCCCGTTTTTAATAATTTGTATGGCCGGTGCCGCAAACAACTTTTCTATAAATGGCACATAGTAACTCAGCACATTTACCAAATAATTGCAGGCCATTAAGGTGCCAATTACAACAAAGCCCTCAGCAACCGAGTGGTAACCACCTAAAGAGTGGGTGGCCGCCTCGGCTACCAGCAGCACAAATATCAGGTCCATAATTGTCATTTCGCCGCCGGTGCGGCGCGGTAGCACGCGCAACAGGAGCAAAATACCTATGTACAGCAGTGCGCCACGCAGCATCAGTTCCAATACCGGAACTTCAATATGAAAAAGCTTTTCGAAGTTTATTTTCATTAATATCATATCGCAATTTTTCGGTGTATACAATCAGTTGCCTGTTACCAGCAAAAAACACATTACCGTTTATACGCTTTCAATATCCACACCAGCTTTGTTTATACTTTTTTGGAGAAAAGAAACGGTTTTATTAAAAAAATACTGCCTAAAAGCAAAAGGGATTTAAGACGTTTTAAAACGTCTTAAATCCCTTTTAAATATTGATGGAAAGAATGGTTGAAATTACATCGGTCTATGAAAAACAAAAACGTCTGTTTTTCCTTTTAAATCCCGGCTAACTTTTATGGTTTTGCATTTTGACTTTTTTGCCAAACGTCTGTTTTTCCTTTTAATAGCCGCGCGCAGTTTTGCCTTCCATATAGTTCATAAACGCTTTGTTCACCACGCGGTTGCCACCGGGTGTAGGATAGTTGCCGGTAAAGTACCAGTCGCCCAGGTTGTTGGGGCAGGCCATGTGCAGCGTTTCAATAGTTTGAAAAATTACATCCACCGGAATTTCCAGGTCGGGCGGTGTAATTAATTCCGCTATTTTTTTAGTGATTTCTTCGTTGGTAAAAGCTTTGTACACCTGCTTGGCTACGTTTACCGTATGCAGCTCGTCCCTTTCTAAAAGACATTTGCATTCTTCATACAATTCTTTCAAAAGTCCTTCGGTGCCGCGCTCTTTATGCAGTTCTACTGCTGCATTAAAAGCAATAAAATCGCCCATCTTGCTCATGTCTATTCCATAGCAATCGGGGTAACGTATTTGTGGTGAAGAAGAAACCACAATAATGCGTTTGGGCTGCAAGCGCGCCAACATGCGGATGATGCTTTCTTTAAGCGTAGTGCCGCGTACAATAGAGTCGTCTATCACCACCAGCGTATCAATATTTTTTCGCACGGTGCCATAAGTAATGTCGTACACGTGCTGCACCATCTCGTGGCGGCTGGCATCTTCTGTAATAAAGGTGCGCATCTTCACGTCTTTAATGGCAATTTTTTCCATCCGGATTTTACGGTTGATCATCTCCGTTAACTTCTCGGGATCAACATTGCCGTTCCACGATTGAATGCGGTCTATCTTGATTTTATTGAGGTAATCTTCGCAGCCTTTTACCAGTCCGTAAAAAGCCACTTCCGCTGTGTTGGGTATAAAAGAAAAAATGGTGTTTTTAAGATCGTAACCAATGGCGTCCAGCACCTGCTTGCTCAGGTAATAGCCCAGCGCCTGCCGCTCTTTGTATATTTTTTCGTCGGAGCCGCGGCTAAAGTAAATGCGCTCGAATGAGCAGGCTTTGCGCTCTTTTGGTTCTAAAATCAGTTCTATCTGTATATCGCCCCGCTCGTTTACCACCAGTGCATGGCCGGGCAACAGTTCTTTTACTTCGTTTTCACCCACGTTAAAGGCGGTGCGTATGGCGGCGCGCTCCGAGGCAGCTACCACCACTTCATCATTTATATAATAGTAAGAAGGGCGAATGCCGTGCGCGTCTCTAAACACAAAGCCAATGCCGTTGCCCGTCATACCGCCTACATGAAAACCGCCATCAAAAAGGGGAACTGCTTTTTTCAGCACTTCCATTACATCCATCCCTTCAGGCGTTGCTTCGTCGGCTTTTTGCAGAAAATGGTACAGCACTTCCATCATGGCAGCCAAGTCGCTTTGCTTTTGAAATTCGCCGGGTTCCAGCTCCACCAGCTTAAACAACTCGTCGGTATTTACCAGGTTAAAGTTGCCGGCCAGCGCCAGGTTGCGCGAGGGCATGGTGTGCCGCTTGATAAAGGGGTGGCAAAACTCCTGGTTGTTTTTGCCTTGGGTGCCGTAGCGCAGGTGGCCCAGCAATAATTCGCCTAAAAAGGAAAGATGACCTTTCATAAGGCCTGGATGGCGGCTGATTTCGGGGTTAAACTTTTGCAGCTCTTTTACTTCTTCACCTATCTGCCTGAAAATTTCGGCTATGGACTGGTTCTGGGCACTGCGGATGCGGAATAAAAACGGGTAGCCGGGCTCCACGTTCAGCTTTACGGCTGCCACACCGGCGCCATCCTGTCC
>CBDTUH010000110.1:0-10001 GCA_965363375.1 uncultured bacterium | reverse complement strand
CCGCGGATGGTGCTCATGTCGTGCGTGGATGGCGTGATCACCGACAGGTAAGGCGCGTTTTGCGGGTGAAAGAATTCTACGTTTATATCCTTCGGCATACGCTGAATTTCGAGGCTTAAAATACCAAGCCCCTGCATTACCTCAGGCACCGAATGCGGCACCATGCCCAGGTCTTCGCCACATATCAGCATGTTGGTGGCTTCCTTTAGTGCGGGAAGCTTTCGCATAGCCTCTGCTTTCCAAAAGGCATCCTGCCGCTGGTAGAAATAATTAATGTATAGGCTCTTTAATTTTCCTTTGGTGCCTTCTTCCAGGTGCTGAAAAGAGGTAGTGGATTCTACAGAAATACGGAAATGAAATTCGCGGCCTTCCGATGCTTTGTGCTCAAACAAAATAACATTGGAGATCAGGTCAAACAGTCCTTGCTTTAGCCTGCGGCTTTCTTCCGTATCGGCCTGCGGCTCAAAATAAGCTTCTACTTTGCGCTGCGTGTCAAAAGCTTCCTGCAGGTCGTAGCCGCCTCGATTGTTGTGCAGTAAAAAGTTGGCCCTTACAAAATCGGCATGTTCACCAAACAATTGTTCTATCACCGCATCGGTAATGTAAGGCTTGCAGTAGCGGTCGTAGTCGAACCAGATACCGCGCTCGCCAAACTCGGTGATGTGCACCGGTAGTGCGGGGTTAAATACCCCCATAATGCCCTCCACCGCGTCGGTAGGGATGCTCCAGATGCGGAAAAAACCCAGTATATGATCAATACGGAACGTATCAAAATAATGGCTCATCTGCTCAAAGCGGCGGCGCCACCATTCAAAATTGTTTTGCTGCATGCGCTGCCAGTTGTAGGTGGGAAAACCCCAGTTCTGGCCTTTTACGGCAAAGTCGTCGGGCGGCGCACCGGCCTGCTGGTCCATATTGTACAGTTCGGGCGCGGTCCAGGCATCGGCGCCATAGCGGTAAATGCCAATGGGAATATCACCTTTCATTACAATGCCACGCTTGTGCGCATAGTCGGTGGCTTCCTTCAGCTGCAGGTGCAGGTGGTATTGAATAAAGTAGTAGAAAAGAACCTGCTTGTAGCTTTTGTTTTTAGGCGATGCCAGCCGCTCCGCTTCCTGCTGGTTGTATACGTTGTGCGTTTTCCATTTCGAAAAATCGGCAGTGCCATATTTATCTCTCAGCACACTAAAGGCTGCATAAGGCAGCAGCCAGTGACTGTTCATTTCATAAAAGGAAACGTAGCTTTCGTCTTTTACAAACTCACCTTCCTGCGCTTCGTACAGCTCGCGCAGCGCCGCCATTTTAAACTGCATTACCTTTTCATAATCCACCTCTTGCAGGCTGTTGAGGCTTTTTTGTTTTTTACCCAGGGCGCTTACCAGCTTTGCATATTTTTTACCGGCTACCTTGTTCAGGTTAATATAAATAGGATGCAGTGCAAATGCAGAAATAGCCGCATAAGGATAGGAATCCTGCCAGGTATAGGTAGCGGTGGTATCGTTTACCGGCAGCAGTTGAATCAGCTTCATACCTACGCTTGCGGCCCAGTCAACCAGCAGTTTGATGTCGGTAAACTCACCCACGCCAAAGCTGTTATTCGTACGCAGGCTGAAAACTGGAATGGCTACACCGGCACCGCGCCACACATTGGCGGGCAGGCGCACAAAGCCATCATGCAAAACGTTTAAAATCCCTTTTGCGGGTTGCAGCAGCCGGTTGTCGCCGAGCTCAAATGTTACAAAGGCTTCTTCCTGCGTATTATAAATACCGTATTTGTAAGCCACGGGTACCTCCACTTCGCTCAGGTCGGCCTGCAGCATCCACCAGTCGCCTACCTTTTCCAGTTTTTTTGGGGCAGCAATATTCCAGTCGCCCAGTTCCGGTGTGCTGCCCAGCAGGCACACCACTTCGCCGGACTTTAGTAGTGGCGCTTTTACTTTAAAGATGTGGGTGTAAGAGGTTACTTTTTTGCTTTTGACTGATTTTGTTTTTGGCAGCAGCACTTCTTTAAAAGGCGCTGTGTAAAAGGCATTTTCAATAAAGGAAGCATCATTCCATGTATCCATCACCACCACGTGCTTCTGGGGCAGCTTTTGCAGCATTATGTTGCGGTGCCGCTCCGCTTCTGTGCTTACTTCAGCCAGTTCGTTGGTGAAAATATACCGGTAGTGCAGGGCCGGAATCTCTTTGGGATCCACCTCGATAGAGGCATGCCAGTACTCGTCACTAAAAAACTGCATGGGCAGCACATGCTCTTCGCCGGCTGCCGTAAAATTGCCTATAATGGAAAGCTTTTGGCCAAACTTCGTCCTAAACCGCAGGTAAAAATCTACTTTCATTTTGTAATAAATTATTCAGGCCTAACAATGAACTGTGTGCCTTACACACAATAGATTACGAAAATACTAAAAGCAACCTGACTAAAAGAATTTAGGGCAAAGTTCGTTTGATATTTAGGCGCGCTACCCTATTTTTGCCAAAAATTATTGCGACATGGATATGCAAGAAGTCAAAAAGAAATCAAAAGGTTTATACTGGGTGATCTTTTTAATCAGCACCATTGCTTTGCTGATGGCCATCTTTGGACATTGGGAATGGCTGACGCTGATTATTCCTTTTGTGCTGACTTCTTTTGTACTGGCAATGGATATCATCTAAGCTGCCGTTAAAAGGAAAAACAGACGTTTCACAATATTTAAAAACCCGCTTTGAGCGGGTTTTTTGTTTGTTCAAAAAAACGTCTGTTTTTCCTTTTAAAATGTTTTCGCCAATTCGTGTAACTTAAGGGCACAAACAGGCTCATGAAAAAACTGACTCTCTTTTTGACAATACTCTTTTTTTCCTTTTCCTCATTTGCACAGCAAACCGTGCTGCACTGCGGAAAGCTGATTGATGTGCGCAACCGCAAAGTGTTAGAGAATATGTCCATTATTGTAGAAGGCAATAAAATTGTAGATGTGCAGCAAGGCTTTGTAACACCTACAGCCACTCAAAAAATAATTGACCTGAAAAAGAGCACTGTGATGCCCGGGCTGATGGACATGCATGTGCACCTGGAAAGCGAAACCCGCAAGGGTGCTGTAGTTGACCGCTTTGTGCTCAACCCTGCCGATATTGCTTATGAATCCATTAACTACGCCTATGCTACATTAATGTCCGGCTTTACTACCGTGCGCGACCTGGGCGGCTCGGGCGTTAACGTTTCGCTGCGCAATGCAGTGGCCAAAAGACAGGTGGTAGGTCCGCGCATTTACACCGCCGGAAAAAGTATTGCTACCACGGGCGGCCATGCCGATCCTACTAATGCTTACCGCAAAGATCTGATGGGTGACCCCGGCCCACGTGAAGGCGTTATTAATGGTCCAGACGAAGCACGCAAAGCCGTGCGCCAGCGCTACAAAGATGGTTCTGACCTTATAAAAATTACAGCCACGGCCGGTGTGCTGAGCCAGGCCAAAGATGCCTCCGGTGCACAGTTTACCGACGAAGAACTGAAAGCTATTATTGAAACCGCCAAAGATTATGGCTACAAGGTAGCAGCCCATGCCCACGGCGCCGAAGGCATGAAGCGTGCGGTGCGTGCCGGCATTACCTCTATTGAGCACGGCACTTTTATGGATGATGAAACCATTGCCCTGATGAAGCAGCACGGTACCTGGTATGTACCCACTATTACCGCCGGAAAATCTACCGGCGACTCTGCCAAGATACCGGGCTATTATTCCGACATTGTAACCCCAAAAGCACTGGCGGTAGGGCCAAAAATACAGGCCACCTTTACCAAGGCTTACAAAGCCGGCGTAAAGATCGCTTTTGGCACTGATGCCGGCGTGTTTGCACATGGCCGCAACTGGAAGGAATTTGTGTACATGGTGGAAGGTGGTATGCCTGCCCTTGAAACCATAAGAGCGGCTACGCTGAATGCTGCGGAACTGTTGGGCGTAACCGATATTTTAGGTAGTATAGAAAAAGGAAAGCTGGCCGATATTGTTGCGGTGGATGGCGACCCTGTAAAAGATATTAATGTAATGGAGAAAGTGCATTTTGTAATGAAGGATGGTATCATTTATAAAAATGCAGCAACTGCTTTTTAAGCTTAAGCTGATAAATAATAAAACCCGCTCCTGCAGCGGGTTTTATTATTTATTAAAACGTCTCTTTTCCCTTTTGATATGGCAGTCTAAATTTTAATATTAAAAGTTTTTTTTGAAACGTCTCAATCCCCTTTTAAAATTTAGTCAAACCTGGAAATAAAAAAAATGTAAAGAGATCAGCTTCTCATTTCTCTTTTGCTCAAACGTCTCCATTCCCTTTTAAAAAACTATTGAAGTCTTTTGTATTCTTCCACTGTTTTGCTGCCATCGGCATTGGTGATTGTTTGCCGGTAGGTATCTTTTCCAACAAATTCAAGCTGAATAGGTACCGGCACACCCAGCAAAACCGATCTAAATGTAGAAGAGGTATTGATCTCGGTTGTCTTTTTATCACCATCCATTTCAAAACTGCCATAGCCATAATAAGAAACCGGTTTTTTGGTTTCATTATCAGTTGATGTACTCACCCAAATAAAATGGCCAGATTCATATACTTTAAATTGTGTGGGATTGTTGTTGGTTTGCCTTCGGCCATTAGGCGCAATATTGGTAGCCTTTGTTTGCTTCCACGCTCCGTCAAGCGGTGTTGTGTTGTTTTTGCCAACGCTGATGTAATCTTCAACCAGGGTCCACGAACGGCCTTCCGCTGCCGGAAAATGAATGGTCTGCTTATAGCCATCGCCCATTTTAAAAATGCTGAGTTCAAATGTATCTTTTACAGCCCCAACCTCCGAATTGTGAAAAACATATTCCATTACTTTTCCGTTCTTTATTTCGTACATACCGATACCATATTCTGCCAGTGTGTCGCCGGCTTTTGGATGCACGTAAATCATATACCGGTTGGTATAAATTTTAAATTGTTCAGAATTCATAAGGCTGTCAGTGGTTCCATCATTGGCTACTTGTCGCAACATGGAATAAGCGCCCTTCATGTTGAGTGTTTTAGCCTTTTCGTCTGCTTGCGCGGAAACTTGCGTACAGATGCCAAATAAAAACACGATGCATAGTAGACCGAATTTGAATAGCTGGTTCATAGTGATAAATTTTTAGTGAGCGCTAAAAAGACAATTAAACCAGTACAGAAAAATTAGCATCAACAGGGTTAGCAGCAGGCTATAAGTTACGAAGATTAAGCGACCGGCCAAAGCTCAGCCTTACCACTATTTTACATTGCAGTAGCTTTACATTTTGAAAGTTATTAAATAAAAAAAGACCTTAGGTAAGGTCTAAAAAATTGGGATAGAATATATTGATCGCACTATTTGATTCCGTGCAAACTTCCACCTTTTTCAAACAAACGGTCTACACACCTTTCAACGGCCGGATCTTTTTCGAGCGGCGGCGCATGGTGCGGTTTAATTCGTGCATCAATAACCAGCGGACCTTTGCAACCCCAGTGTTTATTCTCGGTAAATGCAGCTACACCATGTATGTCGTGCGAGGGATTGCAACGCGTAAAGGCCACCCACAAAAAGTTGTTAAGTGTTTGCGCGGTAAACGAACTGTCATCGCACATGATTATAAGCGGCACATTTTGCAAAACGTCTTCTTTTCCTTTTAACTGCTCGTCCAGTATGTCTATCTCTTGCGGTACCTGACCGTACGTCTGAAAAGGTTTGCACTGCATGGCTACGACACCGGGAATGCACAATTGCGGATTGGAAAACTGCTGCAACTCTTTTAATGCCTGCGGCACTTCGGTACACAACTCACGTATCACTTCGCCATAAGCGGCAAACACCACCTTGCTACCGCTGTTCAATCCTGTGCCGGAATAATCAAGCGTATCAATTGTAGTATGCGTATGAAAATGAATATCGCGCTGCAGATTGATGCGTTGCAACAGGTAATAGAAAAACGGCTCTATGTGATGTGCAGAAACTGCATTATTATCATCAGCCGTGATAAATAAAAACTTGGCTAAGCTTAACTGCCCGGTGCCCAGCACATGGTTGGCAATGGTGAGCAATTCGGCAGGTTGTTTGGCGGGCATGTAAGGCGTGTAGCGCTCGCTGCCCACGGCTAATAGCAGCGGGTGTACACCAGCCGCATCTACAGCGTTCACTTCTTTCAGTCCCGGTATTTCTTCTTTTAGCGCATCGCCGGTTATTTCGTGTATAAGGGCACCAAAAGAAGTATCTTCCTGCGGCGGGCGGCCCACTACTGTAAAAGGCCAGATGGCGTTTTCACGCGCATACACTTTGTGCACTTTCATCAAAGGAAAAGGATGCGTGAGGCTGTAATAACCCAAGTGATCGCCAAAAGGACCTTCCGGTTTGTTTTCGCCGGGATGCACCTCTCCTGTTATTACAAAATCGGCATCAGTACTCAGGCAAAAACCATCTTCGTAAGTATAACGAAATCTTCTGCCGCCTAACAATCCGGCAAAGGTCATTTCGCTGATGCCTTCGGGCAGCGGCATTACAGCCGACAGCGTATGCGAAGGCGGACCACCCACAAAGCAGCTTACTTTTAGCGGTACGCCTTTTTTGTTGGCTTTGGTTTGATGCACGCCAATGCCGCGGTGCAGCTGGTAGTGCAGGCCAATTTCTTTATTTAAAACATAATCATTACCGGTCAGTTGAATGCGGTACATACCCAGGTTGGCCTTCATAATGCCGGGCTTGTCCATATCCTCGGTGTACACCTGCGGCAGTGTTACAAAAGCACCACCATCTTTGGGCCAGTGATGAATCAACGGCAAGTCAGCAATATTGATTTGCTGGTGCAGCACTGGTTTTTCTGATGGATTTTTTAAGGGCAAGGCTTTGAGTGCGGCTACGCCCAAAGAAAAATTTTTCACCGGGCTTTTAATGGCTTTGATGGGATCGCTGCGATGCTCGAGCAGGCGCTGCACTTTTTCAAGCGTATCTCTAAAAATGAATTTGGAGCGGTCAAGCGTTCCGAAAATATTGGATGCTGCCCGAAAGCGCGAGCCTTTTACATTTTCGAACAGCAAGGCAGGGCCGCCTATTGCGTACATCCGCAAATGTATGGCCGCCATTTCCAGGTGCGGGTCCACTTCTTCTTTTATCCGAACCAGGTGCTTATGTTGTTCCAGGTCATTTATACATTCTTCCAGCGAACGATAGCCCATTGCCTAATAAATTTTAAAATATTTGGAAAGGTAAGAAAGTACACAATAGTGATAGCCTGATGGTGGTTAGGTTTTATTAAAATAAAGGCTGATTTTACTTAAGCTATAACAATTCTTCAGATCGATAGTTGTGATCATCTTCTAAAAAAGGCCTTGATATTACATAATCAAATTGCTTTCACATAGCTCTCATTTTCATGTCAGGTTTGAAATTATATCCGTAACTATTAATGGACTTTAACCGTTTTTCGTTTTCTGAGAAATAAAGCTGCGGTTGTTATGATGATGGCTATTGCAAATAAATGGAGGGTTGTAGCTGAATATTCTGCATGTATAATGTATTGAAGCATAATTTTTATATTATCAAAATTATTTAATTGATAGGGCTTTTTAATTGTTCATCTAAGAGTTGTAGCTTTATATAACACTCTATCCGCATACACTGTAATGCATTAATCCTCCTCATTTCTCTTTACTCTAAAAACTGCTTTTTTTAAATCATCAAAACTTTAAAATGAAAAAAGTGATTTTCATGCTATTAGTATTGCCATTACTGACAGCAGCACAAGAGAAAAATGTTATTAGTTACAACCGCATTCTGGTAAAGGGTAATCAAATCCAGGCATTTGAAAAGGCATTGACCACGCATTCGCAAAAATACCACAAGGAGGATGTGAGGTGGCGGGTATATGCAATTGAATCGGGCCAGGATGCCGGATCTTACTTAATTATTGAAGGACCCACCACTTGGGAAGCCATGGATAAAAGAGGTAATCTTGGAACGGAACATACCAATGACTGGGAACGCATTATCATGCCCATGACCACAGAAAAAATTGAAAGCGGTTATATGGTTTTTAGACCTGACCTCAGTACCACCCAATTGGGAGAATTTACTGACAAAGCTGCCGTCAACCATGTCTATTACAAACCTGGCTATGCTGAGGAATCAGAAGTCATTTTGAAAAATTTAAAAAAAACGTGGGATGCTTCGGGTCAAACTATAGCCGTTTACGAATCCAGTTCATCAGGCCCGCCACATTATATTGTTGTTACCCGATACAAGCAAGGATTAAAAGAAAGAACCCCAGGTTTTTACAAACCCATGAAAGAGCGGTACGAGACTGAAAATGGTAATGGCTCCTGGAATGATTACCAAACTTTTTTAAAAAATGGCATCAGCCACTCCTGGAGTGAAATGATATCGCATCGCAAAGAATTAGGTTCAAATTAAATTTCCTGAAGCCCAGGATTGATTAAAACATTAAAAGGAAAAAGAGACGTTTGAAAAAATCGCCTGTCGTTAGCCAGAACAGTTATAAAAAAATAAAAAGAAAATCAGACGTTTTTTCGTACTTAAACTTATACTAAAAGGAAAAAGAGACGTTTTTGAATACGGCTAGACAATACTTAAAAAGAAATACTCAAGCAGCTTAATCACGTATTGAAAATGCACGATAATAAAAGCCCCACCAAAATGGTGGGGCTTTTATTTGAAAAGAATCCGAGGTCTTATTTTACTTCTTCAAATTCAGCATCAGTTACGTTTTCAGAACCGGCTTGTCCACCAGCTTGTTGTTGCTGCTGGCCATCGCCACCGGGCTGTTGCGCACCGCCTTGTGTAGCTTTGTATATTTCTTCTGAAGCGGCAGTCCAGGCCGTGTTCATTTCGGTAACAGCCGCATCAATCTGCGCTACATCACCACCTTTGTGCGCTTCTTTCAACTTGGTGAGTGCGCTTTCGATGGGTGCTTTTTTGTCAATCGGAATTTTATCGCCAAACTCTTTCAGTTGTTTTTCAGTCTGGAAGATCAAGCTGTCCGCCTGGTTCAGTTTTTCTACGCGTTCTTTTTCTTTCTTGTCGGTTTCTTCGTTGGCTTTTGCTTCGGCCTTCATTTTTTCCACTTCTTCTTTGCTCAAACCACTACCGGCTTCAATGCGTATTTTTTGCTCTTTACCGGTGCCTTTGTCTTTAGCCGTTACATGCAAAATACCGTTGGCGTCGATGTCGAATATTACTTCAATTTGCGGAACACCACGCGGTGCCGGCGGAATGCCATCCAGGTTGAACATACCCAGGCTCTTGTTCTGGTTGGCCATGGGGCGCTCGCCCTGCAGTACATGTATTTGTACACCCGGCTGGTTGTCACTTGCAGTTGAGAATGTTTCTGATTTTTTGGTCGGGATGGTGGTGTTCGATTCGATCAGGCGCGTCATCACACCGCCCATGGTTTCAATACCCAGGCTCAAAGGTGTAACGTCCAACAGCAACACATCTTTTACTTCGCCGGTTAAAACCGCACCTTGTATAGCAGCACCAATGGCCACTACTTCGTCAGGGTTTACACCTTTGTTGGGTTTTTTACCAAAGAATTTTTCTACTATTTCCTGCACTTTTGGTATACGTGTAGAACCACCTACCAGGATCACTTCATCAATTTGAGAAGTGTTCAGTCCGGCATCTTTCAGTGCCTGCTCGCAAGGCTTCAGGCAACGCTCAAACAGGCTGTCGGCCAGGGCTTCAAACTTGGCGCGGCTCAGTTTTTTTACCAGGTGTTTGGGCACACCATCTACTGCTGTAATATATGGCAGGTTGATCTCTGTTTCTGATGAAGAAGACAATTCTACTTTTGCTTTTTCAGAAGCTTCTTTCAGGCGCTGCAAGGCCATAGGGTCTTTGCGCAGGTCAACGTTTTCGTCTTTTTTAAATTCTTCGGCCAGCCAGTCCATAATCACTTTGTCAAAGTCGTCACCACCCAGGTGCGTATCGCCATTGGTGCTTTTTACTTCAAACACACCATCGCCCA
>CBDTUH010000109.1:0-10106 GCA_965363375.1 uncultured bacterium | reverse complement strand
AGTCGTGGTAATCTTCGGTATTAAAACAAATAATGTATTCGTGAAAGAAAACCACCCGGTTGGCAAACGATAACTGCTTTACCGACTCATTGAACTTTTCACTTATGTATTTGTATACATCGTTGGGCGTGATGGTGGCTGCAGCCGCCGCAGCAGTGGAAGTATCCGGCTTTTTCAGCAGCCAGTCGTGCAGGCCCATACGTTGCCATATAGAAGCTTTTGGTTTCATGCAGGGTTGTTATAAAGTAAATTTAAAGGAAATGGTGCCAATTATAGTAAGCTGTTTGCTATGATGGTATAACGTTTTAAGAATCGGTTTTCATATATAAAGAAAGCGCCTGCAAATAAAAACGTCTCTTTTTCCTTTTAAACCACCGTTTTTGCAAATGGTAAAAAACGGCTAAAAAGAGCCTGCAGCCCACTGTTTTCAGGTGTGGAACAACTTTTGCATAGTGCTTATATGAGCCAAATGATATATAAATAGTTTTATAAAAATTATGGCTCCCATTTTTAAATCTGATCTAATATAACGGTTTATGACCCCACACTTTTTCGACACCCTCACGAAATTGCAGCAGGCAGAATTGCTTCAGCATCAAAGCCATTTTGTAACCTCTCGACAGGAAGCAGAATTTACTGTTGACCTTTACCAGATGGGTGATTTTTATACAGAGGTTTATTATCACAATATGGAAGAAAACTTAGTGGTAATCCGCAGTTTTTATACCGATGCCAGCAAGCAAATGTACCTGCCAGAGCATAAGATACGGTACATGAGCTACTACCGCTACAGTGTGCCCAGCGCCTGAAACGTCTGTTTTTCCTTTTAAAGCTGCTTTTGCGGTAATATTATGTAAAACGCTGCCCCGTTACCTTCTTCACCTTTGGCATATATGGCACCCCTGTGGTTTTGCACTACTTTTAAACAAAGTGCCAAACCAATACCCGAACCCTCAAAATCATCCTTACTGTTCAGCCGCTTGAAAAGGCTGAAAATCTGGCCGGCATGCGCATTGCTAAATCCAATGCCGTTGTCCTTAACTGCTATTTCGTAATAGTCTTTACTTTCATTAAGCTGTGGGTGTATTTTTATTTCTTCAGCCGAAAGCTTTCTTGATAAAATTTGAATGACAGGCTGCCGGTCTTCTACCGTAAATTTCAGGGCATTGTTCACCAGGTTGTAAAACAATTGTCTTATCTGAAGCGGTATCACTTCCAGCTCGGGCAAAGTCTTTTTTTCAATTTTAGCACCTTTTTGATTGATCAGCAGCTCCAGGTCCTGCAGTATGTTATTCATTTCCCGGTTAAGGTCGGTCTTTACAAAACCGGCGCCATCCCTAATACTGCTAAAGGAAAGAATATCCCGTATCAATGTACTCATGCGCTGCGATGAGGCCAGTATTTTGTTCAGGTATTTTTTCCCGCTTTCATCCAGCTGCTGCTCGTTTCGCTCCCACAGGTAATTGCTGAAGGTTTGTATTTTCCGAAGCGGCTCCTGCAGGTCGTGGCTGGCGGCGTAAGCATATTGTTCCAGCTCCTTGTTCGAGCGCTCCAGTTGCTGTATGCTTTGCCGGAGTTTATCTTCCGATTGTTTCAGGGCCGTAATATCATGGAAAGTAGCGGTAAAGCCGTCTTCGCGCGGGGCCAGCCGCACCATCACCCAACGGTTAATATTATTATAACTAAAAAAGTTTTCATACTCCACAGGCTCCTGCTTTTCCACCACGTCTATATATTCCTGTATCGTGTCTTTCGACATATACTTCATAAAGTGAGTGGCTTTTTTTCCAATAAGTTTTTCGGGCTTTATTCCCAGCAGTTCGTTGATGGCCTGGTTGGCATATTCAATCCTGAAATCGGTTAGCTTGCCTTCGCTGGCAATTGGCGCAAAAGAAATAATACCATTTTTAGATGAATTTAAAATCGACTCCAGCAAACCTTCCAGCCACTTGCTTTTGCGATTGAGCCGCATGGTGGTTACAAAAGTGATCAAGATGGTAGCAGCGGCAACCCCGATCAGCAGGAAAGAAATAATATTATTCCAGTAAATGGTGTTGTCCAGCTCTTTTCGTCGCGACTGCAGTTGTTTTTCTTCCTGCATGGCCATCATGTTGATGGTAGATGAAATAGTAAAAAGTGGTCCTAATCGCCAGGCCTCTCCCGAATCAATCATTTCAGATATGTTGAGGTCCATCAAAATAATCAGGTGATTATCTATCAGCTTTGTAATGGTGTTAAGCTGCTTTTGCCGGTCCGATTTATTATCGATCAGCGAATCGAGTTTGTACAATTCATCAATGGTTTCCCATCCTTCTTCACGGTAAAGTGTAAACAGGTTATCTGCTACATGTTTTTCATACTTGGGCGAGTAAAGTTGCGCGCTTTTTAGGTTGTTAGATAGATTGGCCAGTGAGGTAATAATCTGTGTTGTATGATTGACAGACTGCGTATAAGTCTGCATTTTTGCCTGGCTTTGATAACGGATGATAGCTGACACTGTAAAAAGAAAAAAACAAAATATAACTATGTACAGGTTCTTTTGTTGCATGAAAACCTATGCGTTTGTTTTAACGGCTTAATCGATTTGATGAAATAAAATTAAAAGCAATGGATAGGAACCTTATTTAACTAACAATATTCCTGCCAGTGCTACAAAGGAAAGACTTTTAAAATTGACCGGCTTTTTCTGATAATAAAGAACCCGTAGAAATGATGGTAAAATCTAGACGCAAAATGGAAAGCTTCCAGAAAAGCAAAACCCGGGTAAACACCCAGGTTTTTGTCCGTCCACTATAATAATGCGTTATTTTATTGTTGTTATATTAAATCTAAAAATTATTTCTGAAACTTTCATTAGTTTTTTTAAATATATTTTGAAATACTTATAACCTAATGATTTACACTTAGTAATGATTTCAACATCTGCCCTATTTGTATGCATAAATGGGTCTTTTTCGGCTAAATCTTTTATTGATACCTCCAATCATTTAAAAAATTATGACCTATTCCAAAAGGAAAAACAGACGTTTGAAGTGTTCGCTTAAAGTCAAATTCTACATAAACTACCAATAAAGTAAAACCTAATAAAACGTCCATTTTTCCTTTTAAGAATAATGGAAAGGTTTGCTGCAATTGAAATTTCACTAAATGTTTTCAATAAGTTAATTGCTTTTTATTTTTCTATTAAACAGAATTTCTTCCAGCATTGATAATACCAAATGAGCAACGGATCACCAGCTTTTCAAAAACCTGTTTCATACCGGCGTTACCACCTTCTTGCTCCAGTTGTTTTATTTTTGAAATGGCATATTGCTGAATAGTAGTCAACGGCAGCACAATGCGCTCCCGCATTTGTATAGACAGTTGTTCCACCGGGTAGTCTTCCATCAACTCGCTTTTTCCTGTAAGGTTCAACAGGTAATGTTGCGTCAGTTCATATTCATCATATATCCATTGCCACAACTCGCCATATTTTGGATGCTGGCTCAGGTGCGCCGTCAGCGGGAAGTAACTTTTCTTCATCGCCATCTCGCAGTTATCAATCAGGGTTTTAAAAAAAAGCGAAGATTGATATAGCTGTTGCAAAACGTCCCATTTTCCTTTTGATTCCATCGCTTTCAGTGCAGAACCCATTCCATAATAACCAGGCACATTTTGTTTTAGCTGGCTCCACGCACCTACAAATGGAATGGCGCGCAACGTGTTCAGCGTCATTTTTGACCCGCGCTTGGCTGGGCGGCTGCCAATGTTGGTTTCGCTGTAAAAATTGAGTGGGCTGATGTCGGAGAGGTAATCCAAAAAAAGAGGATGTTGTTTTAATTTTTTATAAGCTTCAAAACTTTCATCTGCCAGTTCTGTAATCAGCTTGTCTTCCCTTTCGGTGAAGGTTGTTTGTTTTTCCCTGAATACGCGGTTGCTGATGCCGGCATGCACCAATTGTTCTAAATTAAATTGCGCTGCATCTACCGTACCAAAGCTGGAGCTAACAGTTTGCCCCTGTATGGTGAGCTGTATTTCCTTGCTGGATATATTGCTGCCCATAGAGGCATAGAACTTGTGTGTTTTACCGCCGCCTCTTGCCGGTGGCCCGCCTCTTCCATCAAAAAACACCACATCAAAACCGTGCGCTTCCGATACTTTCGTTAATGCTTCCTTGGCTTTGTATATGCTCCAGTTAGCCATCAGGTAGCCACCGTCCTTGGTGCCATCCGAAAAACCAACCATGATTGTTTGCCGGTTGTTGCGTTGTTGAAGATGCTTTCGATAAACTTCATTGGTATAAAGTTCCTCCATAATGGAAGGTGCCTGTTGCAGGTCTTCAATGGTTTCAAACAGCGGAACAATATCTATGGGCAGGCTTTCTTTTTGCCAGCCGCCCAGCAAAAACAAACCATACACCTCCAGTACGTTCAGCGCGCTGTTGCAATGGCTGATGATGTAACGGTTGCAGCCCTCAACACCATTGTATTGCTGAATGGTTTTAATGGCCGCCACCGATGCCAGTGTATCTTTCTCAAGGCCTTCTTCCATGCCTTTCCAGTCGAATGCATGGGAAATATAGGTTAAAACGTCACCTTTTCCTTTTATATCCAAAGCTGCATAACCACGCGGCAGCATTGTGTCTTTTTGTGCTATAGCTTCTAACACCTTATTGTGTATGCTGCTTTCCTGCCTTATATCCAGCGAGGCAAAATGCAATCCAAACAATTTTACTTTGCTGATAAGGTTATCCAGCAGCGGCAAAAACAAACCATTGTGTTGTTCTACTATTACGACTCTTATGCTGGCTAATGTTTGCAGGATGTAGGTTTGTGTGAGGTCCGTTTTATGACCAGGTATAAACAAGTTGTTGTATAAATGGGTTTCCAATTCTATTAAATGTTGCTCCACTCCGGCAAATGTGAGGCGGCGCTTCAGGCGCCGCACGTCTTGGTAATAACATTTAATGATGGAGGCGCGCAAGGCATCAGCCACTTGCAAGGTGGTTTGTGCCGTAACATTTGGGTTTCCATCACGATCTCCACCGGGCCAAAAACCCATTTTTATAACCGCATTTTCCTTATCCTTTCTTTTTACTTTCAGGTTGGCCAGCCGGCTGGCAATGCGTCCGGCTGCATTATAAAAAACATTTTCTAAGTACCAGACGAGGCTTACCGCTTCATCATAAGGCGTGGGTTTTTGTTTTTTAAAAAAAGGTGTTTTCCCCAACTGTTGCAAGTAGGTATTTACAAGGGCGGCATTGTCTTCCGCTAATGCCTTTGCCAGGTCGTTGATAATGCCAAGTACAGCGCCGGGATAAAACTGTGTGGGATGAGCCGTCAATACCAGCTGCACGGCAAAATCATCTAACTGCTGTTCCAGTTCACTACTTTTATTCCATTGCGCCACTTCCGACTCCAGATGCTTCAGCGTGCCGGCGCCATTCACATCTGTGATTTTATGAAAAGCCGAATCTTCAAGCGCATCAAACAATACCACCTGCCGCTCGGCATACTGCACAAAACGAAAAAGAAGGTCTGCACTGCTTTTATCATCTTTCAATGAGGCAAAGCGGTTAAAAAAATCATCTATTATATGTTGCGGACTCCATTTTTTTTCATAACCTTCTTCACAATGGTTGAGCAGTAATGATAATAGTATGCCTGTTTTTTCGATGCGGTGAAATGGCAATGAAGTGAAAAGGCTGTTGTACAACTGGAATTTGATTCCTACATGATCTTTGAACTGCTGTAAAAACGGCGTAGCAGGATGTTTCATGAAAAAGAATTAAACGATTGAAAAAAGGCTACAGCAATCATTGCAGCAGAATGAATTTACAGCAAACCTTTCAATTCCTTTGGAAATTAAAAACAGGTAAACAGCACAAAAGGAAAATCAGACGTTTTTGATAATGAAGTACGATGGCAATGCAATTACCGGTTGCGCTTGTAAAAATAGAGGTTAACCGCGCTGAAGAAACCTTTTTCGCTGAGTGTAAAATAGCCCGAATTGTCAGCTGCAAAAGTAACCGCCTCTCCCTGCGGCTCTAGCCGGTAAGGTATTTTTTTAAAAGGATTTTGAAACGTTTGCGGTATGGACTGTCCTTCGTCTCTTTTAAAAGCAAACAGATCCAGGTAAGTTTTAACAATAACTTCTTTTCCATCGGGTGAAATAGCAGCGCCAACTATGCCTGTAGTGTGAAGGACACCTGCTGCCATTGCCTTATTAACTGAAGTGTAACTATAAGGAAATGACAGTTTATAAATACGTGAAGGATTGTCGATTTTGGTAATAATAAAAATGTCTTTGGTAACGGCATCCACCAAAAAAGCTTCCGCATCCCGCGGCCCGTCTTCGTAAGCAAATGATATTGTTTTTATATCGCCCACTTCATCAGAAGTTGACTCGGGTTCGGGAAATGCATAAATGGTGTATTGGTCATACCGCTTCAGGTTGTCGCCAATATCTGCCAGGTAAATAATGCCATCTGTAAGCTGCAGCTCCTCCCAGTCGCGGTTCACCACGTTTTTAAGCTGTACTTTTTTGCTCACTTTGCCATCGTGGCCCAGCAGGTATAATTGCGTGGGATTGCCGCTGTCTTCATGCACCCATAAAAAACCCTTGTTCTTTTTGCTGTCGGCTATGCCGGAAGTTTCGCCAATTGCAGGTTGTACAGGTTTAATGGTGGGAATACTGTCGAAACCACTTTCAGCAACAGGTGCATGGTTTCGGGTGCAGCCAATAACGGATGTTTGCACCATCAAAAAAAGAAAGGCATAAAGTAAGCGTTTCAAAGCAGTCCCATTTATGCAAGTAAATTAGCACTAAATGCGTGATACTGCAAATTGTGACAAAATTGAAAAAGGGAATTAAACGTTTGCGAGCGATAGTAAACGCTCCTTTCAAAACGTCTTAATTCCCTTTTGATTGATAAATTTCCGGATACGGATTTTGATTATTACTTAATTAAAATTCGTTTAGTTGTAACCATAGTCACCCTCTTCCACTGCTTCTGGCTGTTGCCTGCGGGTAAGGCTGGCCAGTTCGGCAATCTGCGATTGCTGTTGAAGGGTCAGGCTTTTGGTATGTGTGGTTTTTATCCAGTTATTGTTTTCTTTCCTTAGTATCTGCACATTCAGCCCAAACAATTCTTTGAAATCCAACTCTACCTGTCCTGTTCTAAAGTAAGATTTAATATCCATCAGCCCCGGTTCATGGCTTTTACGCACATCGCCCAACCTTAAGTTTCCTGGCAGCACCTGGTTGAATACGGGCATTTTTGGCGGTACACAGGGCCGGGAATAAAACTCTATTTTCAGGAACGGAAAACACTCGGAAAATTTTTCCTGCAGGTCAATAATGAACTTATTATCATTAATGCTTAAAATCATTTCTAAAATGTTTTTAAGGTGAAGAAATAATCAAGCTGCATTTAAACCTCTCTTTTTCCTTTTGATAGTATCATAAATGGCAAGCAATCATCTTTATTCATACAAACACCAATGGTTTCAACACGGCTTTTCAAGTATTGTAAAAGAAAATAATTTTCTAGTATTCTACTATGAGAGCCATCAACAAAGGAAATGATACCCATCATAAAAAAAAGCTTTTGCCGGTAGCAAAAACTTTGAACAAAGAATTGGATTTTTCCTTACTGCCTTTTGGACACGTACCCGTTGAAAGTAATGGGGTCGCGGTTGGTGCTAACCACCTGCAGGGTAGCATAGCCGTTTTTAGAAATGCTGAAAATAAGTTGTTGTATCTCTGTGCGATCCTTAGGTTCTACCAAAATGTTCCAGCGCTTTTTCTTTTTATCGGACAGATTGTAATTAAATTCAGTAGTAGTTAATTTGATGCCCCCTTCGCCGGTACCATAAGGTTGTGCCATGTAAGCCCTGCCAAAATACGGTAGAAAGGTACGAACCGAATCTTTTGATATGATAACATCGTATTCAGAAGTCAATTGCACGGTTCTGCCCCGCATAGGTGAGGCAGTTTGCGCCATAAAAATAAACTCGCCGTTCTTTACCATTGCTTCCACATCTTTTTCCTTTTCCTTTTTATCGTTTTGAGCGTTTGCAGGCATCAGCGCAACTAGTGATAAAGCCAGCAGAAAAAACCATTTTAAGTGTCCAGAAGTATCGCTTTTCATATTGTAATTATTCCTTTAACTAAAAGGAACAAAGGGCGTACCACGGCCAGCTGCATCATGGATTTTTATAAAAGTTATATGTTAAAAATTTTAGTTTATTAATTTGAAAAAGTAAGTAACATAGCAGGCTGGTCAAGTTGCTTTATTTGCGGCTTGTAGGCATTAGGCAATAGCAAGTTTTTAATGATGCCATCTGCCTTAATCATCCGGCTAATTTTATAAAGGAAAACGAATAAGCTACCTACAAGCGGGGAAGGCAATTTCAATAAATTTTTCACGATATCCGGTGCCAGCAAGGCTTGTACCTGCAAAAGCAAAAAATAACGAAACGAGCCCAGGTGCTTTTTGTATTGCTGCAACAGGTGCACCGTAAAATGGGACCGCACCAGGTTGGCAGCTAGGTGCTGATGCCTTGCCTGCAGCCACTGGTTATAATTATTCGGCAGGTCTTTTAATTGCATGCCTTTTCCAACACGGTAAAATACATCAAACACTTCTTCTTTTTCTTCCAAAGTCAGCTTGCGCTCCAGCACTTCATATGCCGCAATGGAAAAATGAATGAGCATAAACAGTACATCGCGGTAGGCCCAGTCGGGAATATTGGCGCCGCGGCTTTGTTCTACTTTTTGATGGATGCGGGTAATCTGGTCGATGGCTTTGTGCGCACTTTCCCAATCGGCAAAAACAATACGTCTGGCATAGGTAACGGTGGAAAAAAGACGCCCAATCGGGTCGGCTGGCAGGCGACCGGTAAAATAAAGCCAATCTACAGCTTTGTTCAGTGCAAATTCTGCAGCAGCACCGGCAAAAATAAACAGTACCGTATCTGCCTTTCCCCATATTTGGCGAACAATTGATTTATCATTTACAAAATAGCGCATATCATTTAAACGTGTTTAAAAGGAATTCATTTTACTCTTGTTATAAAATTTAAGGTAGAAGAAATCTTATTTCAAAAGGAAAAAGAGACGTTTTGGCCTGAAAAAAAACATCAATTTCTGAAAATGTTAAAACGGCACAGTTTTTTTATTTCTATAAGATAGAACGAAGTAATTAAAAAATGAAAACAATGAAGAAGAAAGGAATTTTAGCAGTTGCACTGGCTCTGTTTACTAGTGTCAGCACAATTGCGCAGACCGACACTACCACTACCATACTATCTCAAACGACTACTAACCGGGCTTTAGCAGATGAACCCATCTATAAAATAAAACCGGCGCTGGACATCCCATTAACGCTGGGAACGGCAGGCTTATCCATTCTTGGTTTTTCTAAAATTTATAGTAAGGACGCCAGTTCGGAATACGAAATCAACCAGCTACGCAAGGCAGATGTAAATGGCTTTGACCGCTGGGCAGTGGATGTTTACCATCCTGATGCGGAAGCCCCGAGTGATGCTGTTTTTTACGCCGCCATGCCCCTTCCACTGGTATTGATGCTGGATAAAGAAATCAGGAAAGATGCGCTTAAAATAGGTTTGCTTTATATAGAAGCTATGGGCATTACGGGCGTGTTTTACACAGGCAGTAATTATTATGTAAATCGTTATCGTCCGCTGGCTTACAATACTTCCGTACCGATGGACGTTAGACGCGAAGGTGGCTCCACCAATTCATTCATTGCCGGACACCCGGCGCTGGTGGCAACATCCACGTTTTTTACAGCGAAAGTATTTTCTGATTACAATCCCGATTCAAAATTAAAACCTGTACTGTGGGGTGCCGCAATATTATCAACCGGTGCCACCGCCTATTGGCGCCACCGGGCCGGCAAGCACTTTCCATCCGACCTGATAGTGGGCACCAGCATTGGCGCTTTATCGGGTATTCTGGTTCCGCATTTTCATAAAAACAAGTTGTTTAAAAACAAAAACATGAGTCTTACGCCATTTAGCGGCGGCTACTCGCACGGGCTCTCATTTCGTTATAAATTTGAATAGGATACAAAAGGAAAAACAGACGTTTTATAAAACAAA
>CBDTUH010000108.1:0-10128 GCA_965363375.1 uncultured bacterium | reverse complement strand
AAAAAAACGGCCACAGTGGAGAACTGCAGCCTTGCTGATAGAATGGACCGTGTATATGAGAAAAAAGATATTTCGGAAACCGTTATGCCCTGCGAATAATACCCAGCAGCAGTGCAATAATTGCCAGCACAATCAAAATATGAATTAGCCCTGTAGCACTCCAGTAAAATACACCCAGTAGCCAGCCGATGATAAGGATAACTGCCAGTATGTATAGGATGCTTCTCATGAAAGGGCCAGCGCTTTTTTAATTGGTGCTTCATCTGTACAGTTAAAAAAATACTGCCAGCCGCTGAAGTGCTTAAAAACTGTTTTATTTGTAGAAGCAAACCGTTTTTTACAGGTTTCTGTGTAGCAATTTCCACACGATATTATCATTTACAGGACAACCTTTGTACAGGCATTTCGGTTTTAGGCATAGATAAACAAAGCATATGAAGAAATTGAAAAGCATACTTACGGTTTTTAAAAATGCAGGGGCCGGATTTGTGGAAGACAACGCTTTTAAACTTAGTGCATCGCTTAGTTACTATACGGTATTTGCGCTGGGGCCGCTTTTTATCATCATCATTTCGCTGGCTGGCATTTTTTACGGGCGCGAGGCCGTGCAGGGCGAGTTTTATATGCAGCTGAACGACCTTATTGGCAACCAGGCGGCCCTGCAAATACAGGAGATCATCAAAAACATACAGCAAACGCAGGCTTCTACAACAGGTGCTATTGTAGGTACGGTGATATTGATTATTGGCGCTACCGGCGTGTTTACCGAAATGCAGGACAGCATCAATTACATTTGGTCGGTAAAGGCCAAGCCAAAGAAAAGCTGGCACAAATTCCTGATCAACCGCGCCCTTTCTTTTTCGCTGGTACTCAGCCTCGGTTTTCTGCTGCTGGTTTCGCTTATCATCAGTGCGCTGCTCAACCTGATGAGCGGTAAGCTGAGCGAGTTGTTTCCTTCTTTCCCGGTGCAGCTTTTTCAGCTATTGAGTTCCGGCATTACACTGGTAGTTATTACGGCGCTGTTTATGGTTATTTACAAGGTGCTGCCCGATGCCATTATTTCGTGGAAAGATGCTGCCATTGGTGCTGTGGTTACAGCCATACTTTTTATGGTGGGCAAATACCTGATTGGCCTGTACATGAGCCGCTCTAACCTCGGCGTTACCTACGGTGCCGCAGCTTCCATCATCATTGTGCTGTCGTGGGTGTATTACAGCGCGCTTATTTTGTATTATGGTGCCGAGTATACCAAAATGTATGCGCTGCACGCCGGCGAAGGCATAAGGCCTAAACAGACCGCGGTTTTTATCATCAAGCAAGAAGCGAAAGAAGTAACATCATCCCGACTCAACCTCTGATAAGCACCTTGAATTGTAAAAGAGAAACTATACGTTAAACGATATAAATACCTGTAAGCCAATTAATGTGTAATGCCGGTTTTATTAAAAAAACAAGCTTCCGCTTTATTAATGGCATAAATTTTTAGTTATCAAAGCAGTGAGAAGGATATTTGAAAAGAAGAGATTTTAAAACGACAGATTATGAAGAACTTAAGACACCCCTCATTTATCCTGGCTATAATCAGCATTGTGGTTACGTTTGTAGGCATTGGCATGAAAGCCTATGGCTACCGCGGTGGCGATTATGTAATCATTGCAGCTGTTGTGCTGGGTGGTATACATTGGATATGGACCATTTTTGATGTAGTAGGCAAAAACGATATGAAGCCGTTTCAGAAACGCTTTTGGCTGATAGCCGTAATTGCAGCGCCGGTGCTGGGCGGTATGCTGTTTTATACCATGCACCAAAAGGCCGGAAAAATCACTACCTGATTTAATATTAAAATCATAGAAAACCCCAAAAGGCGAAACGTCTGTTTTTCCTTTTGGGGTTTATTGTTGTTAGTTGATAGTTTAATCAGTAAACGTCTCCATTTCCTTTTGTGAATAGAGTCACTGAAATACAAAACGTCTCTTTCTCCTTTTAACTTGAACATTGAGCATTGAACATTTCCTCATTCACTATTCACCACTTTTTCATTCAACATTTCCTGGCTCTTGTTCGATATTTCTAAACGTCTCTTTTCCCTTTTAACCACCAGTCAACTGATCAACTTCACTTTGTAACGTCTGATTTTCCTTTTACACTGATGGAAAAGAAATAGTAAACGTGGTGCCCTGGTTGATGGCCGACGTTACATCAATATGCGCCTTGTGCGATTGCAAAATATTGAGCGTAGCTGCCAGGCCCAGCCCCATACCATTGCGCTTGGAGGTAAAGTAAGGCTCAAACAGTCGTGTAATGTGCTCTTCTGCAATGCCGCAACCGTTGTCTTTGATTACTACCGTATGCAAAATACCGTTGGTATTGATGTCAATATCCAGCTCGCCGGTGCCGGGCTCCATGGCCTCAATGGCGTTGATGATGATGTTGAGAAACGCAATCTTCAGCTTGTCTTTATTGGCCATGATGTAGCAGGCATCATCGCAATAGCGTATCTGCATGTTGGTGCGCTGCAGCGTAATGCGGTCGAGTGCTTCGGCAATGCTTTCATCCATAATGCCCTGCAGGGTGTATTTATCAAACACCAGCTCGGTGGGGCGCGAGGTATCAAGCAGCTCGGTTATCAGGTCACCAATACGTTTACTGTTGCGCTGAATAATATCAAGGAAAAGCGGTGCTTCCTCGCTCACGGGGTCGTGCGTAAGCTGCTCTACCGACATGTTGATGTTGTTGAGCGGGTTGCGCACTTCGTGCGCCAGGGTGCGCACCAGGCGACCGGTGGCGCCCATTTTTTCTACCTGCAGGTTGGCCTTTTCCGCTTTTTTCAGGTTGGTGATGTCGTGTATCAGCCCCTGGTAAGTAAGCCCGCCCGTAGCATCTATGGGCGAGGTAAGGGAGAAGATGCAATTCTTTTTTTCGCCGCTTTTGGTTATCAGTTCCAGCTCCAGGTCGCTTACTTCGCCTTCTTCATAAAGGTATTTTTCCAGTAGCTTTTTATCCATTTCATCCACCATCAACTCATACACCGTTTTGTGTTTCAGCTCACCCATTTCGTAGCCCAGCAAGTCGGAGGTGGCGGCGTTCATATCTACAAAGTGCAACTGCTTATCGGCAATAAACACGGCATCTTTCGACAACTCGAAAATATTGCGGTACTTGCGCTCGTTGGCGCGCAAGGCTTTCAGGTACTGTGTGCGCTCCAGCGCGTAGCGTATGCAGCGTTCCAGTTTATCGGTGTTCAGCTCGGTTTTTACCAGGTAGTCAGTGGCGCCCATTTGCATGGCTTCAATATCCACTTCTTTATTTCCTTTACCGGTTAGCAGTACAATGGGTTCTTCCACACCTTTTTGTACGGCTTCTTTTAAAAAGTCGAGACCCGTTTTGGCACCCAGGCGGTAATCTACAAAATACATATCGTACTTACGTGCATTGAGCTGCTCAACGGCATCGCTAAACTTGTAACACCAGTCAATAGAGAGGTTGTACTCGCCTATCTGGCGCATATAGTCCGATGTTATAAAAAAGTCGTCTTCGTCATCATCGATTATCAATATTTTGACGGCGGGCTTTGTATGGGGCATATTATTCTATTTTTCCGGGCAGCACCAGCTGGTACAGGCAGCCTGTTTTTACGATGCTGTAATGGTCAAAAGTACCTTTCAGACGCTCGGCAAGGGCCTTCATTTCAGCCAGAACAGGCTGCTGCTGCAGTTGCCAGCTTTCATCAGCCACAATATTGGTATATACCGAAATTTGGTATTGCTGAAAGCCATCCGGCAGCGTCAGGTCCATTATTTCAGATTTGTCTATTTCGCACCTGATGTAAATGAACAGTTTGGTTCCTGCCGGCGGGTTATCTAATATAGAGTTGAAAACATGGCTAAGCAGTGCTGCCACATCCTGACGGCTGCCGGCTACCTGCGGCAGCGCATCGTAGCGGATGATGACCTGCATGGCTTCTATCTGTGGCCGCCGGCTGAGCAGGTGGTGCTGCACCACCTCGTTCATCTGTACCAGCGGCGTATCAGCTGGGCCTATGGGCGGCTGACCACTGGCAGGAAAGTAGTTAGCGCCTTCCCCTGCCAATGACGACAGTGTGTTGTTCATGATTACTGATTATTGAATTCCTGGTACTGCTTCATTTTGTTATACAATGTCTTACGGTCAATATTCAGCAATTTGGCCGCCTTGCTTTTGTTGAAGTTTACCTTCTTTAATGCACGCAATATCATTTCGTACTCGGCATCAATGCTGGCGCCTTTCAGTGTGGTTTCAGATATGTTGCGCGGCGTTTCGGTCAGCTCTTCAAAGGTGTTGGGCACCATGTTTACAGCCGCCGGTTCCGGTGTTTTATCAAACTGCTGCAGCTTGTTGTAGTGCGATATTTCGAAAGGCAAGGAAGAAGCTTCTACCTGCTCGCCATCGCTCAAAAGTGTAGCGCGCTTAATAACGTTTTTCAGCTCGCGGAGGTTACCATACCATACGTAGTTGCGGAAGATGTTTTCCACCTCGGGGCTGAAGCGCCTGAGGTTTTTGCCCAGCTCTTCGTTGGTAGTTTGCAGAAAATGGTTGGCAAACAGCATAATATCGTCAGGGCGCTGGCGCAGCGGCGGCACATCAATGCTGAATTCGTTGAAGCGGTGATAAAGATCCTCGCGGAACTTACCCTTGCGGGCCGATTCCCACAGCTTTTCGTTGGAGGCCACAATAATGCGAACATCCAGCTCAATATCTTTGGTACCACCTACGCGGCGAATTTTGCGCTCCTGCACCACGCGCAGCAGGCTCACCTGAATGTCGTAACCCAGGTTGGCCACCTCGTCCAGGAAAATAGTACCGCCATTGGCAATTTCCATGGAGCCAATCTTTTGATTGAGCGCACCGGTAAAGGAACCTTTCTCGTGGCCGAACAATTCTGAGCCCGCCAGTTCTTTCGAAAGGGCACCGCAGTCGATGGCTACAAAAGGCTTGTTTTTCCTTTTGCTGCGCTTGTGTATTTCCTGTGCAATGGCTTCTTTACCACTACCGCTTTCTCCGTAAATAATAACCGTGTAGTTGGTAGGGCCTACCAGATCTATTTGTTGAAGTATGGTTTTAAATGTAGGTGTATCGCCAAAAATATAATCGCCCGAATGTATAATAGCAGGGCCTTTGCCGGTATCGGCAGCATCGGCGGATGCGGTAGCTTTAGGGCTGCTGGCTGCTTGTGGCTCGTTACGCACCACAGCAGCTGTGTCTTTTTGGGTACCGGCGGTTTCCAGCGCTTTTTTAATGGTCACCAGTATTTCATCGGGGAAGAGGGGCTTGGTAATGTAATCGTAAGCGCCCATTTTCATTACTTCCACGGCTATTTTAATATCGCTATAACCGGTAATGATGATCACAGGTACATAAGGATATTTTTCTTTTATTTTTCCCAACATCACATTGCCTTCCATATCCTCCAGCCTGAAGTCGCACATTACCAGTGCGGGCTCAACTGTTTCCAATAATTCCAAAGCTTTTTTACCACTGTATGCTTCTAATACTTCAAAACCATGACGGGTAAGGAACCTCTTCAGTAGAAGGCACATATCCCTGTCATCATCAATAATTAAAATTTTTTGCATTTGTTTAAATTGTTCTTTTATGGTTCGAAATTAAATCTACGAATTTAAGCCCACAAGCCGCGTACATGTGAAACGGGAATCTGCAATTGCTCGCGGTACTTGGCTACGGTGCGGCGTGCTACCGAAAAACCTTTTTGCGAAAGTATGGTAACCAGTTGCTGATCGGTATAGGGGTTGTGTTTGTCTTCTGCTTCTATTACTTCTTCAATAGCCGACTGAATAACCTTGTTGGATATTACCTGTCCTTGCGCATTGGCAATGCCTTCGGTAAACAGGTCTTTTAATAATAATAATCCAAATGGTGTTTCGGCGTATTTATTACAGGTAATGCGCGATACGGTTGATATGTCCACACCTACCATTTCGGCTACATTTTTCAATATCATGGGTTGCAGCAGGTTGATGTCGCCGGTCATAAAATAATCGTGCTGCAGGTGCACAATGGCACGCATAATTTTGAGCATGGTAGCCTCGCGCTGCTGCACGGCATTAATAAACCATTGCGCCGATTGCAACTTGTTTTTCAGGTACTGCATGGCCGACTTGTCGGTGGTTACCTGCTTGGTGCCTTCTGCCATATGCTTCCAAGATGAGTTGATGCTGAGGCTTTCGGAGCGGTGGCGGTATAGTTGCACTTCTATAATATCGGCATTGCGCTGAACTACGAAATCGGGTAAAATATTCTGGTTTACATTCACGCTGTCCTGCTGTTCGCAAATGGGCTTCATTTTCAGCGTAGCTATCAGCTGCAGCACTATCTTCAGTTCCTCATCATCCAGCTTTAGCTGCGTTTTTATTTTGTCCATGTTGCGGTTGTGCAGGTCGGTAAAGTGGTTCTCCAGCAGTCGCAGGGCCATCTTTACATCGGGGCGCTTAGTGTTCATACGGTTCAGCTGCAGTTGCAAACATTCGCGAATGCTGCGCGCACCTATACCTACCGGCTCCAGCTGCTGTATCTTTTCCAAAATCAGGTGTATGCCATCAGGTTCCACCCACTTGTTGTATTTAAAAGAAATGTCTTCTGCCAGATCTTCCACATCCTGCTCCATTATGCCGTTATCGTTGAGCGAGTCGATGATGTATTCGGCCAGTTCTATTTCATGTTCTTCCTCGCAGGCCAGCTTGTATTGTTCTTTTAACTGCTTACGAAAATCGTTTTGGTTTACGATAGGCCTTTCGGGCACTTTCTCGTTGTGGAGGTAATTGTTGTACTCCAGCTTGTAATCCGGAAAATCGTCGTAGCCATATTCTTCCCAATCCTGGTAATCCTGAACCGAATCTTTATTGTATTTATCAGCCAGCGGTTCAAACTCATTCTTCTGGTCATCCAATAATGGATTTTCTTCTATCTCCTGCTGTATACGCTGTTCCAACTCCAGGGTGTTCAGGTGGAAAAAGTTCAGCAACTGAATTTGCTGGGGCAATATTTTGAGTCGCTGTTTTTGGCCTAAATGCTGATTAATCATGGTGCTGATTTTGGCGTAACCTTTATAGAACAACTGTAACACCAAAAAGCAAAAAAAAACAAAAAATCGTAAGGAGTTGATATTCAATATATTGAATATTACATTTTGAGGAGAAAGAATTGTGTAATACGATATGAAGCCTTTACTCATCAGTTGGTTGGGGAATTTTCTCCCCGGAGGAGACCTTTTTATCTTTACATTAAGCTAAGCATTTACCCGTACGTAACAAAAAAACGCAACCCCAAAAGGTTGCGTTGCTTGTTTGTATAGTTTAAGGTGAAGCTCCTGTGTATTATCTTCTTTTTAGCTCGGCCGGTGCTCCTGCGTGGGTACGGGGTACCGGTTGCTGCGCTCGGCAGAAGAGGGGTCGGCCCAAGGGCGGCTAACAGCGGCGGAAAGGCCGACTGCCGGCGGCATAGGGCTGCCCAGGCTGTTGGCAACAGCTGTTGTGCTGTAAGTTGTATTTTGTTGTTCCGCTTTCTTCATATGCTACCTCACTTTTATTAAAAGGAAATGGAGACGTTTTTTAAAATCAGCTGGCCGCTTGTCCACAGCAGCAGTTGCGCTTATAAACGCAAAATCGTACCAATATTAAAATGCAGGCAGCAATCGGCCCGCATCCCCCAGCAGTGGAAAATCTTCCTCAATAAAAAACCACAGCCGATTACAAAAAACCACAGCCGGGAAGGTACTATTGGTACGGTCTTTTAATACTAATAGGTATAAAGGAAAATTTGTTAACCCATAAAACCTTAGTTTATGTTACGTTGGACAGTCATTTTTTTAGTAATTGCTATTGTAGCAGCCATCTTCGGATTTGGCGGCATAGCTTCAGGTGCGGCTTCTATTGCTAAGATCCTGTTCTTTATCTTTTTGGTATTGTTTGTTCTTTCGCTGATTGCCGGCGGCTTCAGAAGGGTAGACTAAATAGCAATAAAAAACTTCTCTTTTAGGCAAAGGTGCGGCTCTGGCTGCACCTTTTTTTTGACTGTGGATTTCGCCAATTTTCAATTCAGGATTTCGCAGATGGGTCGCTTCTGTTTTCCAATTTTTTGCAACAGGAAAAACGTCTCTATTTCCTTTTAAGTGTAAAGTTGCGCAAACAAAAAAACGTCTCCTTTTCCTTTTAAATTTTCTAACCACTTTTATGGTTTAGCCTTTACACTTTTGACTTTTCTTAAATGTCTGTTTTTCTTTTTAAGCATTTCTTTAAAAAGTTTATATTTCCTTTTGGCCTTTCACTCAAAATCGTAATTCTTAAATCGTACATCGTAAATTTTAAAACGTCTGCTTTTCCTTTTAAATACGCTTATCGTATATATACGATAAATGCCTGGTAAATACCAGGCATTTATACAATCCCAACTTATAGATAACAAAAACTTAAAGACAATAAAAAAACCTCCCGGCTAAATCCATTTTCACATCCACCTAATCAACACACAATCACCAGGAGGTTCAATTTCCAAATCCGTTCTTAGGGTTCATTCATCCTTACTGTTTTCCCCGCATGCTGCACTTAAATCACTTCTTCATCGCTACCCGCCTGCTCACTTGTATTAACTGCAGTTTGCGAAGGAATATTTACCACCTTATTCTCGCGTTCCTGATTCACAATTACTTTTTCGTCGGCCCTGCTGTCGGTTGGCGAGGCGTTTTCCAGCGAGTCCTCACCACCTTCGCTCCGCGGCGTGGTATCGGGCTGTATATCGCCTATTCTATCCGGCCTGTCCACGTTTCCCACCTTTTTGTTTTTGGGATCGCGCGGGCTATTGGGTTCTCTGTTCATAACCAATATTTTAGGTTATCTAAGTTTCTACTTTAGAAGAAAAAACAATACCAGTTTTGCCAAAGCGTAGCGACAGCCCTTTTTACGAAAATTATTCCTCAACCTGTTGTTATGGGCGGTAATAACTTCTACATACAATGTTGCATCACCGCTACTGAGCAGCCTCTTTAAAGTGTTTTACGTTTTGCAATGCTGCCGGATCTTCTTCGTGCGCCTGTTTTATAATTGTAATGTCGCCGGTGGTTTCCAGCACTATCACTTCCACCTCTTTCAGGCTGCTGTAGCCATGTTCGCGTACCTTGGCATAAACCTCTTCTATAGTAATGCGCTCTTTTTTCATAACGCTGTGCAGCAGTTGCCCTTTGTAAAAGAGCAGGGCCGGCGTGCTAGTTACCAGTCCTTTCACGGCCTTATTGCGTACCGACAGCCAGGTAATGCTAAACTGCAGGCCCAGCAGCAGCAAAAATGCTAACACGCCATCGGCCAGCGCCACGTTTTTAGTGAGCGATACCGTAGCCATGGTAGAACCTAATGCAATGGTAATGATAAAGTCAAACGCATTCATTTTAGAAAGGCTGCGCTTGCCAAACGAGCGCAGCAGCACCAGCAAAGCAATGTAAGCCAAAACTGTTATTACCGTTGTTCGGATAATGCTTTGCCAGCTGTCGAAAAAAATGGATTCCATAAGCTTTTGTATTTGTTTAATACCATTCTGCAAAGGGTGAAAAAGGGAAAAGACAGGTTTAGAAAGTGATGCTGACTTGAAAAGCAAAAAGCAGGCAACGAAGCCTGCTTTGTACGTATTTTTTTTTGCGGTTAAATTTTTTAAATAGATGCGCTGGGTGGCGTGCTACCCGGAGGCCTGCTGTATGGCGGCGGTGCAGATGCAGATGGGCTGGGTACTTCTGGACCGGCGGCTTCGGCGGCGGCCTGCGCAGCGGCGGCCTCGCGGCTATACACGGTTGCTTCATCTTCTTCCTGCGGCTTGGGGCGCACTTTGTTGAAAAAGCCGCGCAGCTTGGCCAGCAGCGCTTCGCGCTTTTCCTCGCCAATAATGTGTGATGAGTAGTTTTTAACCAGGTAAGGCACCACAATTTTGGTAACCCAACCGGCCCGGCGCAAAATAAAGCGGCGCACCAGTAAGTCGATGCCCATTTCCAGCCCAAAGTTCATAACCGGGGTGGTATTGTCGCGCGTGGCCATTTTATTAATCACTTTCAGCGCATTGCTGCCTTCTTCAATGGCCGCCAATACATCAAAC
>CBDTUH010000107.1:0-10161 GCA_965363375.1 uncultured bacterium | reverse complement strand
CTCCAACGAATTTTACAAACGCTTTGAGCAGATCAAAAAAGAAATGCCCGAAGATATTTCGCTGAATATTGCCCTTGACCAGACCTCTTTTATTAAAAAATCGATTTTAGAGGTAGAAGAAACGTTGATCATAGCCATCATCCTGGTGGTACTGGTTATTTATCTTTTCTTCCGCGAATGGCTTATTGCCATCCGCCCGCTGATCGACATTCCGGTGGCGCTGATCGGTGCTTTCTTTATCATGTATCTATTTGGCTTTACCATTAATGTGCTGACCCTGCTGGGTATTGTGCTGGCAACGGGCCTGGTGGTGGATGATGGAATTGTGGTAACGGAAAACATCTATAAAAAAATGGAGCGCGGTATGAACAAGTGGCAGGCCGCCAAGGAGGGTTCCAAAGAAATTTACTTTGCTGTAATAGCTACCTCCATTACCCTCGCCTGTGTGTTCCTGCCCATCATCTTTTTAGAAGGTTTTGTAGGCCGCCTGTTCCGCGAGTTTGGTATCGTGGTAGCCGGTGCCGTTCTTATTTCTGCATTTGTATCCTTAACACTTACACCGGTGCTGAATGTTAAGATCAGCAAAAAAGACATTCATAAACACTCCTGGTTTTATCGTAAGACAGAGCCTTTCTTCCGTGGTATGGAAAACGGCTACAAAAGTTCTTTAAGTGCTTTTATGAAAGTGCGCTGGATATCGCTGGTGATGATTGCAGCCTGTATCGGCATTATATACTTTATCGGCAGCAGCCTGCCTTCTGAGCTGGCACCTATGGAAGATCGCAGCCAATTTAGGCTATCCGTATCTGCACCCGAAGGCACTTCGTTTGATGCCATGGACAAGTACATTGACCGTCTTAACAACCTGATGCTGGACTCTGTACCCGAAAAAGAAATTGTGCTTTCTGTAACTTCTCCCGGCTGGAGCGGCGGCTCTGCCAACAATGGTTTCGTACGTGTACGGCTGGTTGACCCGAAAGAACGTGAGCGCTCGCAAAAGGAAATCGTGGAAATGATTAACCGTAACCTGCCGCGGTACAACGAAGGACGCGCCTTTGCTATTGAAGAACAAACCATTGCCGTTAACCGCCGTGGCGGTCAGCCGGTGCAGTTTGTAATTCAGAATAACGATTTTAATAAATTGACACAAGTGTTACCCCGCTTTCTGGAAGAAGCCGGCCGACATCCGGCGCTGCAGGGTGTGGATACCGACCTCAAGTTTAATAAGCCTGAACTGCGCATCAATGTAAACCGTATGCGTGCCAGCGAATTGGGTGTGAGCGTGGAAGATGTATCGCAAACCTTACAACTGGCGCTGAGCAACCGGCGCCTGGGCTTTTTTACCAAAGAAGGAAAGCAATACCAGGTAATGGGACAGGTGGCGCGCAACGAACGCGACGACCCCACCGACCTGAAAAGCCTGTATGTGCGCAATGCCGGTGGACAGATGATCAGCCTGGACAACCTAGTAACTTTTGAAGAAGCTACGACTCCATCTACTATTTATCATTTTAACCGTTACAAATCAGCTACTATATCATCGGGCGTGGCGCCTGGCTACACCGTAGGCGATGGTATAGAAGCCATGCGCGGTATTGCCGACGGACTGCTGGATGAAACTTTTGCTACGCAGCTTTCAGGTACCAGCCGCGACTTTGCGGAAAGCTCTTCCAACACCAACTTTGCCCTGATGCTGGCCCTGGGTCTAATCTTCCTGATCCTGGCGGCACAGTTCGAATCGTTTATCGATCCGTTCATTATCATGGTAACGGTGCCGCTGGCCATTGCCGGTGCCCTGTTGTCGCTATGGATATTTGGCCATACCATCAACATCTTTTCTCAAATCGGTATGATCATGCTGATTGGTATTGTTACCAAAAACGGTATCCTCATTGTGGAATTTGCCAACCAAAGCCGATTGAAAGGAATGGAAAAAGGTGATGCTGTTATTTACGCCTCAGTGCAGCGCCTGCGTCCTATATTAATGACCAGCCTTACCATGGCGCTGGGTGCACTGCCTATTGCCATATCGTTTGGTGCCGCCGCTACCAGCCGCATACCGTTGGGCATTGTAATAGTAGGTGGTGTTATGTTTTCGCTAATCCTTACTTTATATGTCATCCCGGCCATGTACTCTTACCTGTCCAGCAAAAAAAAGCGCAACGAACTGGAAGTAATGGAAGAGCAGGAACAAAAGAAAGCGGATGTAAAAACTATTTATTCATGAGCAAAAGATCTCTTTTCCTATACTTTCTAACTTTTTTTGCAGCATATGCGCAGGCGCAAACGCAGCCGCTTTCCCTGAACGATGCGGTAGCTACCTCGCTGCGCAACAACTATGATATTCTTTTGCTGCGCAACGACTCAACGCTGGCAGCGCTGGATTATGCCTATGCTGATTATGCCATGATGCCCCGCCTGAATGCAACGGCCGGCGCTAATTTTAACCGGGCCAACCAGCGACAGGTATTTAAAGACACCACACGCGGTGGCGCCGCCCGCAGCAACAGTTTTGCAGCTGCTATTAACCTTGACTGGACGCTTTTTGACGGCCTGCGCATGTTTATTGCCAAAGAGCGGCTGAACCAGCTGGTAGATCTTTCTGAAATTCAAATAAAAGCACAGGTCATTACAACTGTGGCCGATGTAATGCGCCTGTATTACGACATTGTGCGGCAACAACAACAGCTGCGTGCTATTGAAGAACAAATGCAGCTAAGCACCGAAAGGTTGCAGTTGGCTCAATACAAGTTTGACGTAGGCACCGGTGTAAAGCCAGATATTCTGCAGGCGCAAATTGACCTGAACACCCAGAAGTCGGCTTACCTGGCCGGGCAAACTGCCATCAATAAATTAAAAGACCTCTTGAACAACCTGCTGGTGCTGCCTACCGGCAACAACTTTGAGGTAACCGATACATTAATTGCCTATAACAACAACCTGGTGTTGCAGGACATCAGCAACGGCATTACAGCTACCAACCCAGAGCTGCTGCTGGCTCAAAAAAGCCTGCGGATAGCCGAACTGGACCTGAGAAGCCGCAAGGCAGAACGCTTTCCCACGCTGGAGTTTAATTCTACCTACAACTTTAACCGGCAGAACAACCTTGCGCTGGTCAATCCTTTCCAATCGCTTTTCAGCACCAACCGTGGGCTTAATTATGGCTTTACCGCTACCATTCCTATTTTTAACGGCTTTAACACCCGCAGGCTGATAAAGGCTGCCGAACTGAACATACAGGCGCAGGAACTGCTATACGAGCGCGAGCTGGCGCTGATCAATACCAGCATACAAACTGCTTATAAAGATTACGACCTTTACCGCCGCGCGCTGGAACTGGAAGAAGAAAACATTACGCTGGTGCGTGAAAACCTGAATATTGCGCGAGAGCGTTACCGCCTGGGTGTTTCCACCTTTATTGAAATGCGCGAGGCGCAGCAAAACCTGGCGGATGCAGCCACCCGGCTGATACAGGCGCGTTACAATACCAAATTAGCTGAAATAGAATTGCTACGTCTGCGTGGCGATATTATCCGGTAAAAGTTTGTTGTTTGTAATTTGCCAACCATATCTTTAAAAGGAATTTGAGACGTTTTCCTTTTGCGAAAGTAAATTACGATGAAAAATTGCTTTTTCAATATTTGAAAGAAAACAGATTCAAAAAAATTTAAAGACAGAACTAAAGACCAGGTACAATAACAATAATGGAACAATCAACTTCAAACCATAGACCTCTCGTTGGAATCATCATGGGCAGCGACAGCGACCTGCCGGTGATGCAGGCGGCGGCCGATATTTTAAAAACGTTTGATATTCCTTTTGAGCTCACCGTTGTTTCGGCACACCGCACGCCGCTGCGCATGGTGGACTATGCACAAACAGCAAAACCGCGCGGCCTCAAAGTAATTATTGCCGGCGCCGGCGGTGCAGCACACCTGCCCGGTATGGTGGCATCTATTACACCGCTGCCTGTAATTGGTGTGCCGGTTAAAAGCAGCAACTCAATTGACGGCTGGGATTCTGTACTTTCCATTCTGCAAATGCCCAATGGTGTGCCCGTGGCCACCGTGGCTCTCAATGCCTCGAAAAACGCCGGTATACTGGCCGCAAAAATTTTAAGCGCTGGTGATGAACAGATCGGCAAAAGGATGGAAAATTATATGGAGGAAATTAAAAACGAGGTGCATGCAAAAGTGGCACATTTACAGGCTGCTGGTTATACTAATACTTTCGATACCAAGTAAGGCATCGACGCAGCATCTTCAATTACTGAAAACAACATATCTACCGCACTACCCTTCGGCATCTACACTGGCTTACCACAACGGGCGCTTGTATGTGATGGGTGATGATGCAACGCAACTTCTGGTGCTTAATAAACACCATCAATTAATTGACAGCCTGCGCCTGTTTAAAGGCAATGAAAAAAGGTTGGCTAAAGACATTAAGGCTGATGTGGAATCGTCAGCTTTTATTCAAAAGGGAAAAGAGACGTTTTTAGTGCTTTTCAGTTCTTTCTCCTCGCTTACACGCCGACAGGTATTTGCCATAAATATTGAGAGCAAAAAAGTTAAAAGGGATTTCAGACGTTTTCGTCAAAAGCCTCAACTGTCCGCCATAAAAGAATGGAATATTGAAGGCGCAGCCTGCGCCGGCAGTCAACTGCTTTTTAGTAACCGCGCCAACTACACGTACAAAACCAACTTCCTACTGTTGATGCCTCCTAACCTTAAAAAAGGATTTAAAAAAAGCAATCCATCTGTCATCAGCCTGCAGCTACCGCCATCCGAAAATGTGATTGGCGTATCCGGCCTTGCTTACCTTGCGAAAGAAGACCTGCTGCTGCTGACCGCTACCACTGAAATAACCGACAACGCTTATACCGATGGCGAAATTGGCGATTCTTATTTAGGCTACATTACCAACCTTTCAGCTAAACTAAAAGACAGTACAATACGTGTAGAAAAACTGCTGAATTTAACGCCCATACTGGCCCAGCCTTCCTTACAAAAAATAGAATCGGTAGCGGTGGAAGAAGTAACTGATAACAAAGCTGTTTTGCACTTGGCATCGGACAACGACAACGGCGAAAGCACGCTTTTTAAAATACGTTTTACGCTTCCTGTAAAATAACAAACTGCTGCTCCAGCGATAAGGAATGATGAAGCAGATCATCTATAAACTGCGGGCCCCATTGGGCATAAAAAGAAGCAAAGTTCTCTACTCTTTCCTGCAGGCCGCCGCGCGGAAAAAGCTGTTGCTTAATGGCTGCTATGCTGGTTTTTAAATCCTCGTGTTTTTTTCGCTCGGCACGCTGCATTTTTTTCTCCAGTTGCTGCACGCGGTTCAGTGCTTGTGTTTTTAATGCCTCTACATGCCGCTGCAAGGTTACATCTATGCTGCCGGCCGATTGCTTTAAGCCTTCATACAATTGCTCCAGTTGCTGCACCTCGCCATTTAGCTGCGGCCGTTTGCCCTGCGCTTCCAGCAAAAGGTTTAAAATTTCCAGTTCCGATAAAAACAGCTGTTCCTTCTTCAATTGCAGTTTATCAATTTTCTGACTCCCATTTTTTTCAACAATCAAAAACGAATTGCGCAACACCAACACAGGAAATGGTGTTTTATAATACTCGAAAAGCGCCTTTAGCTGCAGCCAGTAAGCCAGCTCGCCGCCACCTCCAATAAAGGCAACATTGGGCAAAATGTTTTCCTGGTACAGGCCGCGCAATATAACATTGGGACTAAATCGTTCTGGATGCTGATGCAGTTCCTCTTTCAAGTCTTCTTCTGTAAAACGTATATCGGTATGATTTACAGCATAGCCATCTTCGGTTTTTACAATGCGCTCGCGAATGGTATCTTTTAAATAAAACAGGTTGATGTCGCGCGGGTTTGCCTGCACGTTGTAATGCTCGCCCAATTGCTGAACCGTTGCTTCTACTATTTGTGATGACTGCTGACGGAAAAGGTCATCTTCAAAAACAGGAAGCATGCTTTTTTTCAATTCCGCATGGTCGGCTACCAGCACCAGCAGACCCCACTTGCCAAATAAATGATGCACGATTTCAAAAGTAGCCTGCTGTACGTTTTTGCCTTCGGCATAACAGGCCTTCATCAACTCCATTACTTCTTTACCATAAGGCTGCACCAGCAACTGACCACTCATTTCGGCCAGCAATGCCGTTATTTCTTTATCCAAAATCATGCGGCCAAATGCGCCGGTTTGTGCTGTCTTCCATTCATACTTTTTACCCTGCAGCCATGCGTGCGCCAGTTCATCTTTATCCGCATCTTCCGAACCCATGTAAAACACAGGCACAAAGCGATGCTGCGGTAATTGCTGTTGCAGCGTTTGCGCCAGCTTTATGGAATGCAGAATTTTATAAATGAAATATAGCGGGCCGGTAAACAGGTTGGGCTGATGCGCCGTGCAAACCGTAAAAGTTTGCGGCTGTAACAAGGCCTCTATATTCTGAGTCACATCTTTGGTTAGCGATACCGATGCATACTGGCTTTGCAACACCTGCACCAATGCCCCGCGGTCAATATTCTGACTTTGCTTTTGCTGTATAATTGATTTTATAGCATCCAAGCCCGGTGCGGCGGCATAAAAGGGTTTTAAGACGTTTTCGCCACTGAGGTAATGCAGTACAATTTTGGAGAACAGTTGTGTAGAGCTGTATGGTATGGTTTGCGCCGTAAAAAGCATAGGGTAAAAATAAAACTAGTTTTTGAACGTTGGGGTAATCGCTTCTTTTGTTAAGTTATTATTGACAGTTCGCCAGATGCTCAAACCATTTTCATTCTTGAGTGCGTCGGGCAGCAGGCCACTAGGCCAGTTCTGATAACAAACGTGCCGCGCAAATCGTTTAATACCATCAGCACCCACTGCCGTAAAGCGGCTATCGGTAGTAGCAGGATAAGGACCACCATGATGCATGGCCAAAGAAACTTGCACACCTGTAGGCACGCCGTTAAAAATCAGCCTTCCGCAAATGGCTTGCAATGCGGCTACCATTTGTTGATTGGCGACTGCTTCACTTTCTGTTGCCATCAGGCTGGTGGTTAATTGTCCTTCTAAAGAACGGGCCACCTGCAGCATTTCATTTTCGTCATTACAAACCACAAGCAAGCAATATGGACCAAAAACCTCGGTGCGCAATAATGTATTTTGTAAAAAATGAACTGCTGTAGTTTGCGCCAGCGTAGGCAGGCTCAGGGCTTCATTCCATTCATCAACAGGCGTCAGCAACTCCACACCTTTTGTTTGCAGCGCTTTGGTGCGGCCCGCGTGAAAAGATGCCACAATACCATCGTGCAGCATTTTTACCGGCGCTGTATTCAATAATTTTTGCGCCAATTGTATTTTAAAATCTTCAAGCAGATGATTTTTTACTACCACCATTACACCCGGTGATGTGCAGAACTGTCCCGCACTTTGCGTAATGGACTGTGCATACATGTTGGCAATTTTTGCGGCATCTCTTTTTAATTTTTGAGGTAAAATAAAAACCGGATTGATGCTGCCCATTTCTGCAAAAACAGGAATGGGTTCCGGCCGCTGCGCCGCAATGTCAAATAAGGCGCGGCCGCCCTGCAGCGAACCGGTAAAGCCAACCGCTTTGGTGTATTGATGCTGTACCAATGCTTTGCCCACCTCGAAAGAAGCACCGTGCAGGTGTGTAAAAACGCCTTGAGGCAAATGGCAGCTTTCAACAGCTTTAGTAATGATGGTTGCTACCTTTTCGGAAGTTTGCGCATGGGCCCCATGCGCCTTTACCACCACGCTGCAGCCGGCCGCCAGTGCGCAGGCCGTATCGCCGCCGGCGGTGCTGTATGCAAACGGAAAGTTGGAAGCACCAAACACCACTACAGGGCCCAGCGGATGGAGCACTTTGCGCAGGTCGTGCGGCTGGCTTTCGGTTGGTGTATTGATGCGTACTTCCATCCAGCTGCCTTCTTCGCAGGCATCGGCGTAAGACTCCAATTGAAAAATGGTGCGGTCAAGTTCGGCTTGCAAACGAGGTGCATCCAATGCTGTTTCTGCAGCAGCGGTTTGTATCAAATCCTCACTTTTTTCTTTTAAGCCAGAAGCAATAACACGCATGAGGCGTGCCCGTACACTTAAGGGTTGTAAACGGTATTGCTCGAATGCTGCTTTCGATTGCTGCATGGCTGCTTCTATTTCTTCTCCTGTTACGTCCTTAAACATCTTTACCATTTTGGCAAAGGTTGCACTTTTCTTAAAACGTCTCCATTTCCTTTTAAATGCACCATAAATCAAAAGGGTTTTGAGACGTTTTATACCATCAGTAAAATCGTCTCAAAACCCTTTTGTTTTTTTGATTCAATACTTAAAATTCGATGCCCAATATTTTACGGCCGCCTTCTTCTTTTCTCTTCTCTCGTTCTTTTTCGCGCTGACGCTTCTTTTTGGCCTTTGCTTTTTCTTTTTGCTTTTTGGTAGGCTTGTCCCACACAAACTTGTTCTGCATCGGAAAATAGTAGCGCAGTGACATGTACAGCGTGTTCACCCCACTGCCCTCTCCTTTATCGGTTTTGGTATCGCCCGCCTGAAAGTTGTAGCCGTTGATAAGGTGCAACCCCAGCAGCCGGAAGCCAATGGCCGGGCCGGCGGTATAAATATTTCTTCCCTTAAAATCGGTATGGTAGCCCAGGTTGGCGCCGTAGGTAAAATTGATGCGGCCCTGCTTCATCCACCCGCCTACTTTGTAGCCCACCATGTGCTGACTAAAATCGTACTCCATATTAGCCGTAGCGCCAATGATGTTCGGTTTTTTTAAACTGATTTTGCGCCAGTGTGCTTCGGCGCCCAGCTCGATGGCGGTGGAGCGGCCGCGCTGCAGGCCTACAATCACACCGTGGTTGCGCTGCATCAGTTTTTTGCGCGCGCCAAAACCAAAGCTGCCCACACTGTAATCTGTTTCGGCAGCGGGCGGCGTATAGGGTCCTGACATCAATTTGAACTGCGCCTGCACAGCATGTTGAAAAAGCAGCGAAAGGGCAAGCAGAAAAAATAGCCTCATAATCTTTTGAGCCGCCACAAAGAGGCAGCCATATTTTTTGTGAGTGAACGGTTTTCAATGCTACAACGGTGCGAAGAACGGTTTATTACCCGTGTGGAAAAAGGATTGGCAAAGAATTAAGAGGCGTGGTACGATTTTTAAACCTTATCAGTAAAGTATAAATCAAAGATTATGCAACAGCAAACAGACCCCAAAGACAAAAACTACGCAAAAGAAACCGGACATCCGGCCCTTAACGACAAGCAGCAACAAAGCGACCCCAACCTGACCGAACTGAAAGGCTTTACCGACAGTGATATACCGCTGGAGCCCACCGCGGACCAAACACTGAAAAAAGAAAAAGAAGAGAAAGAAAATTAAAAACGTCTGCCCTTTTGTGAATTGTCAAAGGGTAAATGGTGAATTGAGCAGCACGAAAAATAAACGTCTCTTGCCCCTTTTAATGAAATGGACGCAAAATGGCTCACGTTTATTATCTCACGTTTCATGTTTCTAAACGTCTCTTTTCCCTTTTAGCTAAAAAGAAAAACTGGCCTGCACCATTTTAGGTGCGGGCTTTTTTCTTTTGTAGGAATGCCTGCCGGTTACCTGTTCGTAAATGAGTTGATGTGCCTTAGGAGTAAGTATATAAAACCTGCCAAAAGCATCGCATTTGGTTTTCTGCAAAAAGCCCTCGGCGCACATGGAATCAAAAGCCTCGCGGTCAATACGCTGCCGGCCGGCAAACACTACTTCGGGAAAATAATAATAATCGGTAACGGTGGTATGCAGCGCTTTTACCAGCACGGGTAGCAGTTCACGATAGTCGGGGCGCATAGGCAAAAGTTAAGCAGGTGTAACAGGAAAGCTCTCGATGGTTAAGCGCCATAAAAATCATGCCCGGCCTGCATTTCAACCGATAACATATGCCCCATTTGTGCTATATAAAACGATGATATGACTAAAAGGAAAAACAGACGTTTGCAAAAAGACAAAAGGAAAAATCAAATAATAAGGCAGAAGCCTAAAAAGGAAAAAGAGACGTTTTGGTTAAAGGGTGCTTAAAGTCAGGTAAAAAGAGTAAGAAAGGGCGTAAATTGATAGTAGCAAAAACATGCGAACCTTAACTGCCATA
>CBDTUH010000106.1:0-10164 GCA_965363375.1 uncultured bacterium | reverse complement strand
TTTTCAATACAGCATCATCAGCAGCTGTCTGAAAAGATTTGCCGGCAGCGTCTATCAGCTCCTGTGCATATTTTGTAGTAAAATCCTTCTTATTGGTTAAAGAAGCCAGGTTTTTTACGATTACAGCATAAGCAAACTTCAACCATTTGGCTTTGTCGCCTCCATAGATATAATCGTTGGCTGATATCTTATTACCATAATTTGTATTATCCTGTTGTTCTAACAGCTCAATGGCTTTGTAGGCCCATTCTCTAACCTGTGGGTAAATCTCATCCTGGTAGTCATAGTCGTGTGATAAACGGTCAGGAACAAAAGCCTGCCTCATCGGCAGGTCGCCATGAACTTTGGTCAGAATGTCCCAGGAATAAGCTTTCATCGCATAGCCTATACCTGCAAGGGTCCACTGTTCGGCTTCCATTGATTGGTTGATCAGATTTTCCAAATTCATGCCCTGCAGCCAATAAACAGAACGCCATATTTCACCACCGGCATCGCTACCCAGCGAGTAGTAATGGCTGGCAAATGTGGTATAGCTGGTGGTTCCCATCATTTGGGTCAGCGGGCCCAAAGCCCTTATATCCCAGTAAAACCCTTCATAGGCTTGCTGGATGCCGGGCAAATAAAGGTGTGCTTCTATATAATCCGGAGCATCCGTGTTTCGGTTTACATCCAGGTACTTTTTACATCCCGTTGTTAAAAAAAGTATAGGGATTGCCAGTAATAATATTGCTTTTTTCATGTTTCGATTAGTTTAATGTAAGGCTGATTCCAAAAGTAATTCCGCGTGGATTGGGGATAGACCATACATCGTATCCTTCGCCACCGGTACCGCCAGCAGCTGCAGATACGGTATTACCCACAGCATCAATGCCCGAATAGTTGGTCCAGGTTAACAAGTCATTACCAACTAAAAAGAGATTCATGTCAGAAATAATACGCGACCTGTTTAAAATGTTTCTTGGAATCGCATAAGAAAACCTCAATTCCTGTAAACGCAGGTAGTTGACGTTTTTCTCCAGCCAGTTTTCGTCTCCACCTCCATAAATACTGGAAGCGGCAAGGCCTGCATCTACGCCTATTGTATTCACGGTTGGTGTTTTGGAATTTTCATTCCCATCTCTTAATACACCATTAAATACAACCGGGCCTCTTTCGCGGTATTCTACAGACTCCCAGCTATTGCCTGTGGTGAACATGGATCGTTTGGTGCCATTAACAACAGTGGCTTTATACCTTCCGGCAAAAAGAGCTGACAGGCGCAGTCCCTTATAGTTAAGGCTGGTCATTGCGCCAAAACGCAATTTAGGTTCACGATCCCCAATTACGGACCAAAGCGGATCTACAATGGGAAGTCCGGTGTTTGGCGCTATTAATACCTGTCCTGCCTCATTGCGTAAGAATGCACGTCCGGTTAAAGTAGTGATCGGATAACCTACCATGATACCATTGCGTATGTTGCCTGAGTTCCAGGTGTAGGCATTGTAATACTCGGTAACATTCTCGGGCAGATAAACTACTTCAGAAGTACCACGAGAAGCATTTACGCCTACATTCCAGGTAAGGCCACCCGGGTTTTTTATAATATCGCCATCTATACTTGCTTCCCAGCCCCTTGTTTTAAAAGAACCCACGTTCATGTTGTTCAGCACAAATCCTGTAGCGTAACTCAGTCGGAATCCTTTTACGATCTGATCTTCATTGTAAGTGCTGAATAAAGTAAAGGAAGTATTAACACGGTTTCTGAATAAACGGGCATCAAAGCCTACCTCGCGGGCTGTTGTCATCTCCGGTTTTAATTTGGGGTTTGGCCCGGTAAATCCATATCGGAAGCCGCCTCCGGTTGATGTCATAACTTCTAACTGCGGATCGATCTCCAGCGGACCTGCATCTTTACCTACCTGTGCTATGGAACCTCTTAATTTAAAAAAGTCAATTACACCAAGAGAACGAACAAAGTCCAACTCAGATAAAATAAAGGAGCCTTCAATTGCAGGATAGAAGTAGGAATTGTTGGCTACCGGCAGAGTAGATGACCAGTCGTTACGAGCCCTAAGGGCAACAAAAGCCGTGTTGTTATATCCAAGTTCGAACTGGCCGGAAATGGCCTGTATTCTACGCTTGGTATTTCTTTGGTTAGAAGTAACGGTAAGCGGATCAGTATTGTTAATAGACTGGAAGTCGGGTATTACAAACTTAGAGCCGTTAACAGACTGCCTGATAACGCCGTTCTCTAACTGGTGGTATCCTACCTGGGCACCAAAAGACACTTTATCTTTCAGGAATTTGTTGTTATATCCTGCAATGATGTTAATGGTTGGGTCGGAGAAGTTAGCCTGAACAATGTCATACCTGCCCAATCCGGCGTTTCTGGCTGCGTAATAGGGATGCCAGGAGTTTTGGAAGGTTTGTGTACCTACGTCCCAACCTACCTGTCCGCGCAGGAATGCATTTTTGATTGGGGTTAACGTAAAGGCAATATTCGATATAAACCTGTTTGACCTGTCGAAATTCAGGTTTTTATTCATAGCAAAAAGCGGATTCAATAAATCGTAGTCCAGGTAATAATCTGGTTTTCTCATAAAACCATCCGGGGTTTCATACACCGACATGTCATCTACCATTGGCCATAACATGGCTCTATACAAAGGTCCATCCGTACCACGCAAAACTTTGCTGTTATTGGTACGGGTAAACTGCATGGAACTTTCAAATTTCAGCCAATCAGTTATTGTAGCCTGGCCGGCCAAGCTGAGGTTGAAACGATCGTAATCGGTTGTTTTGATAACACCTTCCTGCTCTAAAAATGAAACACCACCTCTAATAGTTGCTTTTTCTGTACCGGCATCAACTGATAAATTGTGTCTTTGTGTAAAGCCGGTCTGCATGATGGCAGCAACATTATCGTATAGCTTGCTTCCGGCAGGGTATTCGGCGCCGAATTTTGAGGTATTGTAATAGTTGGTAGTACCGTATACGCCATTTGTATATTTTGTTTGCTGCTCAGGCCAGCCATAGGCCTTATCAAACCGGAAAGAGTTGCTGTAAGAAACCCTTCCCTTACCGCTGCGGCCTTTTTTGGTGGTGATGATGATTGCACCGTTAGAAGCGTCGGAACCATACAGGGCGGCGGCAGCCGCACCTTTCAATACTGTAAGTGATTCAATATCTTCAGGGTTGAAATCATTACCGCGAGAAGAGTAGTCCATATTCCTTACTGAATAAGTTTCTCCACCGGCCATTCCCAACGGATCGAAAGTAGAATTGTTCATCGGGATGCCATCTACTACATACAAAGGCTGGTTGTTGCCAGAAATAGAAGTCAGGTTTCTCAACACAACAGTATTGGAAGCACCGGGTGTGCCACTGGTAGAAGTAATGTTTAATCCGGGTACCCTGCCGGCAAGTGCAGAAATAAAGTTGTCTCTTCCTGATTCTGTAATGGTAGAACCATCTACTACCTGAACGGATGAACCAACTGACCTGCCAATACGCTTCATGCCAAATTCGGCAGTGATCACTACCTCGTCCATCGAAACGCCTTTCGGATTCAATGAAACTCTTAAAGATGAACCTGATCCAACCTGGACCGTTTTGGTTTCAAAGCTAACGTGGGTAAATACCAGCTCACTGGCGTTTCCTGCATTAATAGAAAAAAAACCATTCTCACTCGTCGTAGAGGCGGTGTTTGTGCCCTTGACTGAGACGGTTACACCAGCTATCGGATTGTTTTGGTCATCCAATACATTGCCGGTGATGGTCCTGACTTGCGCATTGCTGTAAAATGTACAACACGCCAATAAGAATAATAACAGTGTTACCCGTTGTGTAAATTTTCTCATTTTCTCATCGTGTTTTGATTAAAGTAAAAATTAGTGGTTATAAGGAAAAGCTTGTCTGTTTTGATTATTAAATACCGGTGAAATTGACTAGGTTATTTTCTACATTCATTGTAACCGACGTCTTCAAGACCATTTCCTCTGGCTTGATGATAACTCCAAGTACTGGTGAGTATAGACCAATAAAAGATGCTGAATATTGGGTATACAGATCTGGTTGTTGCAGAATAAATGAGGCTCTTTTCTTTCGTAAGCATCGTTAGTTAATGTTGAGTTAAATGTAGCTTAAATGTTGCATAAAAGTGCAGAGTGGAATAAAAATATGCAGGTAATTCAGCAAAATCTTAGGCTTTTTGAGGCATTTTTCAATCTTAATCAGATTTTGTTGCTGAGATTTGGGGAAGAGTATCTAGTAATTATAAATAGTTAATAGCGGAACAGTATAGTAAATATAAAGTTCAAAGTCTGCTTATATTCCTGATTTCTTTTATGATGGTCTAACTTAATAAAATAATGATTCCGTTTTTTTTTATTAACAGGACATCGCCGAGTTAGCAAAAATTTCATAAAACAGGAGTGAAGTTTTATAACCTTAAAGTTTTGCATTAATCACTATTTGGCTTTGCCGTTAAAAAGAAACACAAAGGAAATAACTTCCGAGTTGTGGCTAGACCACTTTTGCCGCTTAATATTTATAAGTCAATTCAAGGTCTGAAATAAGAGACTTTGAAAAACGTAGCGGATGAAATATAATTTACACCTGTTTACAAAACCAAAACATGAATAAAAGTTTTCCATATACATTTTTGTTTCCGGTATTTTTTTTAGTTAAAACCTTAGCCTTTGGCCAGCAGGTTGACTCTTCGCTTTTTAATAAAGGAGCGGTGCCAAAGCTCATATCAAAACAATTCAGTTTTACGGAAGGCCCCGCTGCTGATAAAAAAGGCAACGTTTATTTTACTGATCAGCCAAACAATACCATCTGGAAATGGGATACAAAAGGAAATTTAGACGTTTTTCTCCGCAATGCCGGCCGGGCCAACGGCTTGTATTTTGACAAGAAAGGCGCCCTTATTGCCTGTGCTGACGAACACAACCAACTTTGGAAGATCAGTAAGAAAGGAAAAATAGACGTTTTGCTGAAAGACCATAAAGGCAAGAAGTTTAACGGGCCCAACGACGTATGGGTACATTCCTCGGGCAACATATACTTTACTGATCCCTACTACCAGCGGCCCTACTGGACAAGAACAAAACCGGAACTGGAGAGCCAGCAGGTTTTTCTTTTAACTCATAAAGGCAGCGATGCCATTGCCATTATCAATAATTTAAAGCAACCCAATGGCATTGTTGGCACGCCTGACGGCCAATGGCTTTACGTGGCGGATATTGGTGCCTGGAAAACCTACAAATATCGCATTCGACCGGACGGTACCCTAAGCGAAGGGGTGCTGTTTGCAGAAATTGGCTCTGATGGAATGACTATTGACGATCGTGGCAATGTTTATCTCACGGGTAATGGTGTTACGGTGTTTGACCCAAAAGGAAAACAGATAGCCCATATACCGGTTCCTGAAAAATGGACCGCCAACGTAACATTTGGAGGTAAAGACCGAAAGCAATTGTTCATTACAGCTTCGGAGGCCATTTATATTGTTGAAATGAATGTACGTGGTGTAAAGAAGTATTACCGCTATTGACGTTTTCAGATGAAAATTGAATTTTGCCTATTGTTTATAAAGAAAAAAGTGATTTTTTCTGATAGTAAAGCAGGTTTTTAGTGAAATGAATCAACTCATTGCCATTTCATCCTCAGGAGCCGCACTTTAAAAAAGAGTAACTTTAAATGCATGTTTTTTGTCTTTGTGAGCCCTTTATTTTAAGGTTGTGATAAAGGCGAATGATAAGGGAAATGCAATGGTCAACGCGGCAAAAATTCTTCAATGACATTTCATCCCATAATTATTTTTTTGGGCGGACTGGTTATCATAACCCTCGGTGCAGAATTTGTTTTACGTGGTGCTACGCGCATGGCTGCATTGTTGGGTGTAAAGCCTATATTAATTGGACTAACGGTGGTATCGGTAGGTACCAGCCTGCCAGAGCTGGCCGTTGGTGTTACGGCCGTATCAGAAGGTATGGGACCGCTGGCGGTAGGCAATATTGCAGGCACCAATATTTTTAATATACTTTTTATACTGGGCTTAAGTGCTGTTATCAGGCCGTTGCCGCTTCAGCTGCAAAGCATAAAGCTGGATGTTCCTATAATGATAGTCACATCCATTGTAATTATTTTGATGGCTCTTGATGGTATAATCAGCATCAGGGACGGAGGCTTTCTGGTGCTCTTGTCTGCAATTTATGTAATAGCGCTGGTTACTATAAGCCTGCGCGAACCGCTTTATATAAAGAAACAGTATGCCGAAGCTTACAAGGTAGAAAAACCGCCTGCTGAAAAAGGTTCTCTTAAGCTGTGGACATTGTATGCTATACTTTTGGTGGGAGGTATGTTGCTAACCATTCTGGGGGCCAACCTACTGATTTCCGGAGCTGTTAACATTGCTACATCGCTGGGTGTTTCCGATGCTGTAATTGGGTTAACGATTGTAGCTGTTGGCACTTCGGCACCCGAGCTGGCTACCACCATTGTGGCCACTATAAAAAATGAAAGAGATGTAGCCGTTGGCAATCTGATAGGCAGCAGTATTACCAATGTGCTGGTTATTTTGGGTGTTACTTGCCTGGTTTCACCGTCAGGTGTTAATGTAAGCAATGACGTGTTGTGGCTCGACCTGCCGCTGGCTACTCTGGTAGCTATTGTCTGTTATCCTGTTTTTAAAAGTGAGCGCATGGTTTCCCGAAACGAAGGCTTGTTATTTATTGGCTTGTATGCTGTTTACCTGGCCACACTGTTTTTATGGAGAATCTAAATGTTAGATCATTTCAGAGCTGCATCATTTTTCACACCCGAGTATTTCAAAAGGAAAAAGAGACGTTTTTGTGAAGATGTTGAACCAAGGTTAATGTTTGTTAAAAATGGTTTAACTATGTACTTCATTACGATTGCAACTGAAAGGGAATGCTGTTTTTAAAAGGGAAAACAGACGTTTTGCATTTCAGAAATGCCATTTTTTAAACGTGACTGGTATCACGATTATTAACGGCTGTTTCTTTCAGTTTTGCATAAAAAGCTAAACATGGAAATTGCCGGATATATTGCTTCGCTCGTTATTGGAATTTCGCTTGGATTAATTGGCGGCGGCGGGTCTATATTAACAGTCCCCGTTCTCGTTTATCTTTTTCATGTAGATCCCGTTCTGGCCACATCTTATTCATTGCTCATTGTAGGCGCTACCAGCCTGGTTGGCGCTTTACCGAAATACACACAGGGACTGGTGAATTTAAAAACCGCGCTGATTTTTGGTGTGCCATCCATAGCGGCCGTGTTTGCCACGCGTAAGTATATTGTTCCGCTCATTCCGCAGGAAGTATTCAGCATTGGTTCGATAGTAATTACAAAAAGCATTTTAATGATGCTCATTTTTGCAGTGATGATGGTTGTGGCTTCCATATCTATGATTAAAAACAAAAAGACGGTGGCGGAAACGGAACCGGCAGAACAAAAATTTAACTACCCACTGATTTTTCTGGAAGGCGTTATTGTAGGCGCATTAACCGGACTGGTAGGAGCGGGCGGCGGTTTTCTAATTATACCCGCGCTGGTGCTGCTGAGCAAACTGCCGATGAAGCAGGCTGTTGGAACATCGCTCTTGATCATTGCTGCCAAATCACTAATTGGCTTTACTGGCGACCTGTCAAACTACCAGATGGACTGGAAGCTGCTGGGAATGGTAACCGTGCTGGCCATTATCGGAATATTTATGGGTAATGCTTTAAGCAAAAAAGTTTCCGGCGAAAAATTGAAAAAAGGTTTCGGTTGGTTTGTACTGGTAATGGGTGTATACATCATTGTAAAGGAACTGGTTTTTCCCGGTGGCGGACATTAAAAGGGAACTCCGTTTTTAAAAGTAAATAGAGACGTTTACTATTCAATATTTAAGATTGAATATTTAATATCTGTGAAAAATTTTTAAAGGAAAATCAGACGTTTTAATGAAAGTTGTAGAGTTCACATTTTCATATTTTAAAAGGAAAAAATGACGTTTTTGATATTTCAAAAATATTGCTACATAAACATTGTAAATCCAACATTGCTAAACGACAAACGCTAAATAAATTTTGTAAACAAGCTATGGCGAAAGAGGAAAAGGGCGGTTTTAATAAAAAAAAGATTGCCGGTAATATTGTCTTTTATGGCTTGCTGCTGTTCCTGGTTTTTAGCACAGATGCACGCGCGTGGCTGTTGCAGCAAATAGTACGTTCCGGTTTGTTCAATGCAGAAATAAAAAAGGAGGCGCCTGCCAATGTCGCGCCGGTTGCTTTTTCTTTTTATACAGCTGATGGAAAGCTGGTATCTACTTCTGACCTGAAAGGGAAAGTGGTGTTCATTAACTTTTGGGCTACCTGGTGCCCACCTTGCCGGGCCGAGATGCCTTCATTGCAGGCGCTGTACGATCAGTTTAAAAACGATAATCGTTTTGTTTTTTTGTTTATCAATGAAGATGAAGACAAGGCAAAAGCAGTTCGTTACCTGCAAAAGGAAGGACATACGTTTCCACTGATAACACGCGCAGGAGCCGTACCCGCGGAAGTTTACAGCGGCACATTGCCAACTACGGTGGTGCTGGATAAAGAAGGCCGCGTGGCTTACAAAAAAGATGGAATTGCCAACTACAACACCCAAAAATTTAAAAAACTCCTGCAAAGCCTTTTGTAGTATTTGTTTTGGCTTCGCCCTTTGTATTAAGATAAAAACACTGTATTATTATAATATCTAATTTTGTCTTAATCTAACAACCTTTTTTTGGAACGCACTTTCTATACATTACAAAACAGTCTGGCTGGCCTGGAGCCTGAAGAATGGATCTTTGATTTGTTAAACAACCAGATGGGCGCTGTTATCATTTATAAACCTGTATGGCAAAATAATGTACCCGGCAGTACCCTTGTTGATTTTGAAGAGGTCTGCTGTAACGAAAATGCTGAAAACCTTTCTGGCCTGCAACAACAACTTGTTTTGGTAAATGAGCAAGAAGGCGAAAGCATACAAACCCTGTTTCAGCAACTGGCAGCCGTGTGGACCGATGGGGCAAAGCTTAAAAGGAATTTTGGACGTTTTGATGGCGACCGATACTACCAGGTGATTGCTATCCGCATCAGCCAGGGCGTGCTTGCCCTTATTTACGACATTACGGAACAGGTGAAAACGCAGACAGAAAAAGAAAAGCAGGTAGACCTGGTGAATGGAATTTTAAACGCCACCGTCAACGGCCTGTTTGCTATGGAGGCGCTGCTGGATGATAAAGAAGAAATTATCGACTTCCGGTTTTTAAAAATAAACCACTCCTTTGCGCGCCTGCTACATACCACTCCGGAAGAAATTATTGGTAAAAGCTACCAGTCGGTGCTGCCGGCTACATTTACCAACGGGTTGTTCTCACTAAAATGCGAAGTGATAAAAACAGGCAAAACAATAGAACAAGAGGTCTTTTATGCCGGCGACGGCATTGACAGGTGGTATCATGTTTCCATCAGCCCGCTGGGCAAAAACGGCATCGTAGAAACTTTTACCGATATTACCGACAGCAAAAAAGATAAAGAAAACGCCCTGCTTTTTGCGCAGCGGCTGCATACCGTCATCAGCACTTCGCAAAGCGGTGTTCACCTATTTAAGCCTGAGTACAATGCGCAGGGAGAGATCATCGATTTCCGCATTGTGATGGTGAACAAAACCATTGGCGATTATATCGGGCAAACAACAGAAACGCTTGCAGGTGCGCTGGCCAGCACTTATTTCCCGGCTTATAAAAACAATGGCCTTTTTGAAATATACAGGCATACATTCCTTACTGGTGAATCGCGTCGTTTCGATTTTCATTACGAGGATGGTTACGATGTCTTCTTTAACTTGCTGGTGGTAAAGCTGGATGATGAACTGTTGGTAACCCTTACTGACCATACGGCCCTCAACCGCATGCAGCGCGAGCTGATGGGCAGCATTGCCGAGCTGAAACGGTCGAACGCCAGCCTGGAGCAGTTTGCGCATGCCGCATCGCACGACCTGCAGGATCCCTTGCGCAAGATTATTTTTTATACCGATAAACTGCTGGCAGAAGGGGCTGATAACCTCGACAACAGCAGCTATGGAATGTTGGAGCGCATCAGAACATCGGGCAAGCGCATGCATCGGCTGATACAGGACCTTTTG
>CBDTUH010000105.1:0-10188 GCA_965363375.1 uncultured bacterium | reverse complement strand
CGGCGAGGCGCAGCGCATTAAGCTGGCAACAGAACTACAACGCCTGGGCAAAGGAAATACGCTGTATGTACTGGATGAACCTACTACCGGCCTGCACCCATCCGACGTGGAAAAACTGGTGGTACAATTAAACCGGCTGGTAGATGCGGGCAACACCGTGATTGTAGTGGAGCACGATATGCATGTAATTGCCGGCAGCGACTGGATGATTGACATTGGCCCCGGCGCTGGCGAAGAGGGCGGCCGCATTGTAGCGCAGGGCACGCCCGCGCAGGTGGCTAAAGTAAAGGGAAGCAAAACCGCACCTTACCTTAAAAAAGTACTGCAGGGAAAGCTGTGAGCTAAAAGGAAAAATAGACGTTTTTATTTACGAATTACAATGTGGGATTGACGATTTTACCAAACAGTTCAAAAGGAAAAACAGACGTTTGGAATGGCGAACAAGAAACAAGGAATTTCGAACGATGAAGTGAATGTGAATGAGGTAACGTTCAATACGCAACCTTCAATTTCCAATGTTCAATATTAAAAGGAAAAAGAGACGTTTTGATTCATGCTATGAATTATGAACCATGACCTATGAACTTCTCTAAAAAGAAATGGAGACGTTTTGCCACTTAAATGATTAACCAATTAACACAATAACTGATAAACCTATAACTCAACTAATCTAACTTTTAAAATAAATTGAAATACTTTAGAAGGACCTATTATTGATTGCATGATAAAAGTTTTTTTTGCTATTGTTTTTTTCGGCCTGCTGGCATCATGTTCTGTAGTCTCAAATAAAGCAAAGATGAAAGATGCGGCCAACCCTGTAGTGGCACACCGCGGCGCCTTTAAAAAGGCAGGCCTGCCAGAAAACTCCATAGCTGCATTGCGCGAAGCCATACGTCTCGGTTGTGCCGGCTCCGAGTTTGACATCCGCCTGTCGGCCGACGATACGCTGCTGATCAACCACGATGCGCACTACCGTGGAATGGATATTGAAAAAACAAACTATAAAGACCTAAGTGCCGTACCCCTGAAAAATGGCGAAGTGCTGCCCACGCTGCGTCAATACTTGCAGGCCGGTATAGAAAATAATAAACTAACAACACTTGTGCTGGAGATAAAGCCCTCGCCCGCAGGGCAAACAAGGGGCGAACTTATTGCCACACGCGTGGTGCAACTGGTGCGCGATATGAATATAGAGAACAAGGTGCTGTACATCAGTTTCGATTACAACATCCTGAAGAAAATTGTGGCACTGGCCCCCGCTGCACATACGCAATACCTCGATGGCAACCGCACGCCCGAGCAACTGAAAGCCGACGGCATTACCGGCGCCGATTACCATTTTTCTGTTTACAAAAAAAATCCGGAGTGGATTGGAAGCGCACACAAAAATGGTATCGTTCTCAATGCCTGGACCGTGAACAACAAGGCCGATATGCAATGGCTGATCGACAATAAGTTTCAATACATCACCACCGACGAACCGGAACTGCTTTTGGAACTGTGGACTTCGCGTACTGCAGCAAAACAGTAATGGATTTTTAAAGAAGCAAGAGACGTTTTAAATAACGAACAAGGAACAAAGAATTTTGAATGTTGAAGTGAATAATCAATAGAGAATGTTCAATATTTAAAGTTCAAGTTAAAAGGGAAAAGAGACGTTTTGTATTTGTGACTCCATTCACAATTGGCCATTGATCAATCACAAAAGGAAATGGAGACGTTTTGGCCTTAGCCATGGCCCATGAACCATGAACTGCTATTAAAAGGAAAAAGAGACGTTTTCTTTTTCGATCCCATCTAACGTTCTCCTGCTGTCAACTGTCATCTGTCCTCTGTCAACTTTTCTTGCCCCCCGCTACTTCAATTGTATATTAAATACCGCCAGCATGTAATTATTGTCAATGGTAAAGTTCATGTGGCCGGGCAACTGCTGCAGGCGCCTTTGCACAATGTTACGGAACTGCTTATCAAAATACAGCACATCTTCAGGGCACTCGGTAATAATTTCTAACAGCATCTGCGTTTTTCGCAGCTTCATGTTTATAAAGATGGCGCTGGTGTATGCCTGCTTTACCAAAAACGAAATGGCATCGTTGTACAAAAAGAAAAAGTCGTGGCGCAGCTTCATTTCCAGCTCCTGTTTTTCCAGCTTTTTATCCACCATCAACTCAATTTCGGCGCCGTAGGTGGCTTGCAGGCCGTAGGTAAATTCTTTAATGCGGTCCAGCGTTTTTTTCATCGAGTCGTTGGCCGGATCTATGCTCCACAGCATATCGTCCATAGCCGTTATCATGTTGCTGCTCTTCTCGCTAATCTTGGCAATAAAATCTTTTGATTGCTCTATGTTTTTGCCGGCTTTTATCTTGGCTATTTCGCTCAGCACATTAATGTCGCTCAGCGTCAGGCTGATGTCGTCGTGCAGGCTGTGGGCAATTTCGTTGCGTACTTGCAGCAGCAATTTGCGCCGCTTGATGCGTTCTTTGTCTATCAGGTACCAGATGCCGGCCAGCAGCAGCGCTATAAGCACATAAAACCAGGGCGTTTTCCAGAAGGGTGCCTGCACTTTTATATCCAGCCGCGCCATGGTGGGGCTGGAGAGGCCGTCGGCGGTTTCTGTTTTTACATAAAACGTATAATCGCCGGGCGGCAGGTAGTTGTAGGTGGCTGCCGTGGGCCTGTCGGTATGTATCCAGTCTTTATCCTGCCCTTCCAGCATGTAGTAGTAGTGCAGTTTGCGCTGTTGTAAAAAGCTCATGGCGCTAAAGTCGATGGAGAAAGAAGTATTGGTATATCTCAGCACCACGTTCTTCAGTGCGTGCAGCGAGTCGGTAGAGAGCGGTTCGCCACCGAGTTTGAACGATGTAATAAAAGGTTGTGGCGGCAGCTCTTTGGGCGAAACTTTCTGCGGATCAAAGGCCATAAAATTGTGGTCGGTAAAAAAGAAAATGCGCCGGTCTTCTACCTGCTGCACACCTGCCTGCTGAAATTTATCGTACATAATTCCGTCGCGGCGGTCGTAGTAGCTGATGATGCGTTTATCAAAATTGAGACGGCAGATGCCGTTGGTCATGCCTATCCATACGGTGTTGTAGCGGTCTTTCTGCAGCGACTCTACCGTGTTGGATGGCAGGCCTTCTTTAGTGCCGATAAATGTAACCTTGCCGGTTCTTTTGTTGATGATGTTAAGGCAGCCCGCGCCAATCAGCAGTGTACTGTCGTTGTAGTAGGTAATGTCTTTGATGGAGTTGCTGAAAAGCTTTTCGCCTTCCGGGCCGCCGGTGTTAAATTCCTTTACCAGGCCATGCGTGCGTGCGTCTAATTTTATCAGTCCCCTGTCGGCCGTGCCTACCCAGATAAAGCCTTGGTAGTCGTAATGTATTTTGCGGATAATGCCGGTTTGGTACACCAGTTCGTACCCTTTGCGCACATCGCCGCCCGATTTTTTATAATCCCATTTTACCAGCCGCCCGCCGTGCGTGCCCAGCCAGATGTTGCCCGATGTGTCGGAGGTGATTTGCCGGATGGTGGAATTGTTGAAAACAGGATGCGCCACTTCGGTTACCGTGTTGGTTTTGGGGTTAAAAACGTCGATGCGGCCCTTTTCCTGTGTGATCCAGATGTTGCCGGTTTCGGCGTGAAGGTCCATATCGGCTACGGAAATGGTGCGGCCTTTTGTGCGATAGCCTGCAGGCAGCGGAATAGGGTTCAGGTTTTTATCGTAGCTGTAAATACCGCCGCGCCAGGTGCCTACAAATATGCGTCCATCGGGTGCTTCGGAAATGGCCTGCACCAGGTCGCGGCCGGGCGCTTCGCCGGGCCGCACCAGTTCGTAATTGCTAAAAACCTGCTGGTCGGGGTTAAAGAGGAGCACACCATTATCCGATGCTACCCAAATGTTTTGTTCGCGGTCTTCAAAAGCCTGCGTTACACGGTTGATGTAGCCGCTTTGCTGTCCACGGTCGCCCACCAGTACGGGGGTAAACCGGCTCTGCTCGGCTGCCCACCGGGCCAGGAAGGGCATACCAAACAGCCAGGTACGGCCATTCTGCTGCACTAAAAAACCATCAGTATGAAAATGCTTTACCTGCAACTGATCTGTCAGCGGCGCTATCTTCAGCTTTCGCGATGCCACTTCGTACTGCACCAGCCGCGGCGGTATGGAGGTTTGCTCCTGCACCACGCCAAACAGGTTGCCTTGCCCGTCCACTGTCAGGTCTATCAGCCCTTTTATATTTTCGAAAGCCTTAATGGCAGGGTCGTTAATGGGGTTGTGGCCCCGGTGGTAAAAGCGCCGGCTGGCGGGGTCAAACAGCAGCAGCCCCTCGTTGGCACTTATCCAAAACTTTTTCTGACGCTCATCCCACACCATATGATTAATGGTAATATCCTGCGGCTTTTGCATCAGGTGGGGCGCCGGCTCAAAAGCTTTGCGGCCGCCGTGATACTGGTAAAGGTTGCCGCTTTTGTCCAGCACCAGCAGCTCGCCCTGCGGAAACTCTACAAAACACTGGTGCCCGTTCAGCACCACACCTTCTGGCAGCTTTACGGGTGTAAATTCAAACTTGCGGGTATCAAAGTAGCCCAGGCGGTGATTATCGCCCAGCAGCCACATCCTTTTGGCCTTGTCGGTATACAGGGCAATAATATTGGTGGAAGGTATAGCGCCTTTTTTGCCTTCGCTGGCCTTAAATGTTAGAAAAGAGTTGCCATCGTAGCGCTGCAGGCCGTTGGAGGTTGCCATCCACATGTAGCCGTCTGCATCCTGCGCCACGCTGTTTACCGAGTTGGAAACCAGGCCGTTAAGGGTAGAGAAATGTTTAAAGGAATACTGACGCGCGTTTTGAGCCGGCAGCAGGGCTGGCAGGCAAAGCAGCAGCAGTAAAGAAAATATGGCGCGCATATAGCCGGTTAGTTTGGTATCAGCAAAAAAATTTCGCATGTAATATAGGTATTCGGTTCACACGGTTACCATCCGGGCAGCCAGGCCACAGCACTTAAGCAATATATTAACAATATGGTGCACGTATGAGCCGGCCGGTGCTTAAAAATATTATGTTTCAAAATTGGTGGCACCCCTAATTGGTATGGTTTGGCATTTCTGTTGTATGAACGGGGAAATTTGCCAAAAGGAAAAGGAGACGTTTGGAATGGCGAACCAGAGCCAAGGAATATTGAATAAACAAATGAATAGTCTATTGTGAATAGTGAATAAAGAAACGCTCAATGTTCAATGCCCAATTTTAAAAGGGAAAAGAGACGTTTTAGGCTCTTATTATGAACCATGACCCATGAACTGCTCTAAAGAAAATGGAGACGTTTTGGGCTCCTTAGTTATTAACTACAAACCTACGGCGTCAGTTTTTTTTCACCACTTGTTGTAACTTTCTAAAAAAGGGAAAAGTAGGGTTTATTGACCTTTCTATCTCCGCTATCCCAAAAATGGCTTCCTATTTTTTTCTCACTATTAAAAGCAGCACGTATGAAATTGTTAGACCAGAAAGTGGCTATTATTACCGGCGCCGGCTCGGGCATTGGCAGGGCCATGGCCATTTTGTATGCCAGCGAAGGCGCTAAAGTACTGGTATCGGACATCAGCGAAAAGGGCGGCGAAGAAACTGTAAGATTGATTAAAGACAGTGGTGGCACCGCCCTGTTTGTAAAAGCCGACTCGGCCAGCCCCGAGGATAACCAAAGCCTGGTGAACCGTGCCGTGCAGGAATATGGCGCGCTGCATATAGCCGTAAATAATGCAGGCATTGGCGGGCCAATTGCCGGCACCGGCGATTACCCGATAGATGGCTGGAAAAAAGTAATTGACATTAATCTTTCAGGTGTGTTTTATGGCATGCGCTACCAGATACCGGCCATACTGGACGCCGGTGGCGGCAGCATTGTAAACGTGGCCTCTATACTAGGGCAGGCTGGTACCAAAGGTTCGCCGGCCTACGTAGCCGCGAAGCACGGCGTGGTGGGCCTTACCAAAACCGCTGCCATGGAGTATGCACGGCAAGGCATCCGCATCAACTCCATAGGGCCGGGCTACATACGCACACCGCTGCTCGATAAGCTGGACGATGCTACCATGAAGGCGCTGGTGGCGCTGCACCCAATTGGCCGCCTGGGCAAGGCCGAAGAAGTGGCCAACCTGGCCCTGTTCCTCAATTCGGACAAAGCCTCTTTCATCACCGGCGCTTACTACCCGGTGGATGGCGGCTACCTGGCGCCTTAAATTTTTCGGGCAAACAACTATGCATAAAAAAACCTGCTGTAACGTAGCAGCAGGTTTTTTCTATAAAGTGGTAATGGTTAAACCCGTTAATCGGTTTATGGGTAAAACGTCTCTATTTTCTTTTGTGAGTGGTCAATGGTGAATGAAGTCACCGAAATACAAAACGTCTGTTTTGCCTTTTAAACTTTTTCTCTTTCACTACTCACGATTGACTATTTACTTTTTCAGGTGTTCCAGATAAGCACCAGCAGCACAGTTACAAAAAGTATCATAACGGCAATGATGGTGAGGTTTTGCTTGTGCATGTCCCAAAAGCTCCAGCGTTTTTTTTGCCTGGTAAACTGGTAAATTTTTTCGATGGTGGCATTGTCAGCGCCGGCCACGCGGGCCAGGCGGGGGCTCAGGTCTTGCACGTAGGGATAGGCCAGAAAGCGGCAGCACTTGAGTACGTTGTTCACAATCTGCTGGTTCACTTTTACATTGCCGTACGAATGCAGCAGGGCAATATTGTTTTGGCTGAGCAGCTCGTACAGGCGGTTGTACAGCGCCTGCTGTTTTATTTTTTTGCCACGGTGGTCAATGCCTTCTACGGAGCGGCGCACTTCTATAAAAATTTTTAAAAGGCTTTGCGGCGTGCGGCTGCTGCCGTTGCCATTGGCCTGCGCGGCTTGCGGTGGCGGTGGTGGCGGTGCGGTAAAGGTTTTGGTGCCGTTTTCGGTCTGCTTTTTATAATCGTAATCGTAGTTTATTTTTTTGTGCTTGTCAGACAGGGTTTCGTAAGCCTCCACAATGTCTTTAAACTTATGCTCGGCCAGCTTATCGCCAAAGGTTTTATCGGGGTGGTATTTAAAAGCCAGCTTGCGGTACGCCTGCTTAATGGCATCGGGCGTGGCCGTGGGCGGGATCTCTAAAATCTTATAATAATCTTTCGTAATCATGCAGTAAATGCAGCACCAATCGTTTCAGCGGCAGCCATTTGTTTTTCAACCGGTACAGCGGAGATCATGTTGCTTCTGGTTTAAGTCTGGTTCCGGGGGCAATATAAAAAATATAGCGCCTAAAAGGAAATTTAAAGGTTTGAGGGCGCTTTTAAATTTAAAAAAAACGTCTCCTTTTCCTTTTGATTCTTTTTAGAAGCTTTGTTAGTAACAACAATAAAATGCGTGCACAAAAAATTGTGGGGCTAAACGGTGATTTCTGTTTTTTGTGCAGAAAAAACATTTTCTTTGATCTATAAATCATTTCTGATTTTTCTGCCACCACCACCGAACCTAATTAAAATCAATAATGGAAAACGCCACCAAACATATAATCCTGTATGCCGAAGATGATAAAGACGACCTCGAGCTGGTACGGGATGCTTTTAGCCGCTACAGCAGCCATATAGAGCTGATGCACGGCCACGACGGCCGCGAGGCGCTGCAGCTGCTTCAGCAATTGATGGCTAAAGGCCAGACGCCCTGCCTTATTATACTAGATATAAACATGCCCGGCATGGACGGCCGCCAAACCCTTATACAATTAAAGCAATCGGAAAAAACGCGCAACATACCGGTGGTGATGTTTACCACCTCCAGCTCAAAAATGGATAAGGACTTTGCCATAAAATGGGGTGCCGATTTTATTACCAAGCCGCTGCGCTTTTCGGAAGTGGTGAACCTGGCCGACGACTTCATACGCCGCTGCAGTGTAAACATTAACCAGGCATCGTAGGGTTTGGTTAATGGGCTTCATCGGTTAATTGATAAAACGTCTCACCTTCCTTTTGTGAATGGTCAATTGTCAATTGTGAATGGCGCCACCGAATGGCAAAACGTCTCTTTTTCCTTTTACGACTCTCCCTTTAATCGTAAATCCCAAATCGTAATTCGTAAATAAAACCCTGTCTTTTTCCTTTTGCAGCGTTCCCTTTGCCCTATTTGTTTATCTTCATTGGCAACAAACCCTACACACATGAAACCCGCTACCAATGCACCAGTTGTGCCCGATGCACGCCCGTTTGAGCAAACCATTGAGGGCAAAAAAACCGCTTTGTATGTGCTGCAGAACCGCCATGGCGTGCAGGCCGTATTTACCAACTATGGCGCCCGCTGGGTAAGCCTGCTGATGACCGACAAAAGCGGCCAGCCTGCCGATGTGGTACTGGGCTTAAGCTCGGTAGACGATTATAAAAATGCCGAAGAAGCTTACTTTGGTGCCACCGTGGGCCGCTATGCCAACCGCATTGCCAAAGCACGTTTTACACTTGATGGAAAAGAATATAGGCTGGCAGCCAACCTACCGCCCAGCCACCTGCATGGCGGCAACCAGGGCTTTCAGTTCAAAGTGTGGGAGGCGGAGCAGAGCGGTCAAAGCATCACCTTTAGCTACCTGAGCCCCGACGGTGAAGAAGGCTACCCCGGCAACCTGCAGGTAAGCGCCACTTATACCTTAACGGACGATAATGAAGTGAAAGTGGAATTTAAAGCCACTACAGATAAACCTACGGTGCTGAACCTTACCAACCATGCTTACTTTAACCTGAATGGGCAGGGCAGCGGCGATGTTTTGAACCATATGCTCACCATCAATGCCGACCGTTACACACCTGTTGATAAAGACTCCATTCCCCTTGGCCGGCTGGACAGCGTGGAAGGCACGCCTTTCGATTTCAGAAAAGCTACGGCCATTGGCGAGCGTATAGAAACGGATAATGAACAACTGAAATTCGGCACCGGCTACGACCACAATTTTGTGCTGAATAAAAGCGGGGCCGAGCTGTCGCTGGCGGCCATTGCCGTGGGCGATGAAACAGGCATACAGATGGAAGTGCACACCACCGAGCCGGGCGTGCAGCTGTACACCGCCAACTTCCTGGAAGGCAAGCATACACTTAAAGGCGGCTTAAAAGACCATAAGCGAAATGCCTTTTGCCTGGAAACACAGCACTTCCCCGACAGTCCTAACCAGCCCCATTTTCCATCTACCGAATTGAGGCCCGGCGAGGAATTTACTTCGCAAACTATATTTCGGTTTTCGGTAAAAGGAAAATAAGACGTTTCACAAAAAAGGCAGCCACAGAGCCGCAAGGTGAAAAGAAATACTGCGTGCACTCCGTGGCTGTCCTTCTTAATTTTTAGAATTACATTTTAAGTATAAATCAACGTGGTGCCGTCTTCTATTATGGCTATGTAATGGGTCAGTTCCAGGTTCATGGCCTGCCGGTAGTCGGCGCTTACTTTTTGCACCAGGGGCTCAATGGCTTCTTCATTTACAATGTTGATGGTGCAGCCGCCAAAGCCGCCGCCCATCATGCGCGCACCCAAAACGTCACCATTCCCTTTTACATAATCTACCAGGTAATCCAGTTCCTTGCAGCTTACTTCGTAATCTTTGCTCAGCCCTTCGTGGGTGGCAAACATTTTCTTGCCCAGGTCTTCCAGGTGGCCAGCCTTCAGGTCTTCGCAGCCGCTCAATAATCTTATGTTTTCTTCCACCACGTATTTGCACCGGCGGTAAATGGTTTCATCTGAAGTTTTTACATACTGCTCCAGCATTTCGGGTGTTACATCGCGCAGGCTTGCCACCTCAGGATGGTGTGCCTTTACCAGCGCCACGCCCTGCTCGCACTGCTGCCGACGGGTGTTGTATTCCGAATCACCCAGCGAATGTTTGACATTGGTGTTTAACAGCAGTAGTTTATAACCTTCCAGTTTTAAGGGCACATATTCATACTCCAGCGATCGGCAATCCAATTTTATAACATGGTCTTTTTTACCATGAACCGATGCAAACTGGTCCATAATGCCGCACATAACACCGGCAAACGTATGTTCTGCCTTTTGGGCAATCTTTACCAGTTCTATTTTTTCAATATCGAGGTCAAAAATTTCGTTGAGTGCATAGGCCGTGGCGCACTCCACCGCGGCGGAAGAGGAGAGGCCGGCACCTATGGGCACATCGGCATCCAGCACCAGGTT
>CBDTUH010000104.1:0-10232 GCA_965363375.1 uncultured bacterium | reverse complement strand
CTCGCATCCTTTTTTTATGGAAAAAGAAATGCGCTGCTGCTCGGCCTTTAGCGATAGGGTTTCAAACACTTCTTTCACCAGGTCCTGTATAACAAAGTTGGTTTTATTGAGCTTTAGTTCGCCGCGCTCCAGCCGCGATATTTCATCGAGGTCGGCAATGAGGTGCGCCAGCCGCTCCACGTTGCGACCGGCTTTTTCCAGGAAACGGCGGTTTACTTCGGGGTTTTCCAGCGCACCATCCAGCAACGTATCAATAAAGCCCTGTATGGCAAACACAGGCGTTTTAAACTCGTGCGACAGGTTCTGCAAAAATTCTTTGCGGAAGGCTTCGTTCTTTTTCAGCATTTCTACTTCACGGCTTCGCTGCGCGGCCCAGGCTTCCACATCTTCGCGCACTTCGTCAATGCTTTTTTGCGGCAGAATGTGCTTGTAATAAACTTCTTCTTTTTTTGTGGCCTTGGTGCGGTAAATAAACTTGTAAATGAGTTTTATTTTCCGGTAAATAAACCGTTGAATGATGTAGTTAATAAGCCCAAAGGAACCGGTGAAAATAACGATAAGAGCAATGGCTGCCACCTCCCAGTCGCGCTGCAAAATGCCGATGCCCAGGCTGATGGGGATGGAAAGAATGAGCGCCGTAAAAGCCGCCAGTTGCCGCGGTGTAAAATTTTTGGTATCTAGCATGCCATGTCAAACTTGTAGCCCACACCTTTTACGGTAGTAATGCAATCCACACCCAGTTTCTGCCTTATTTTACGGATGTGCACATCTATGGTGCGGTCGCCCACAATCACTTCGTTGCCCCACACCCGGTTCAGTATTTCGTTGCGCAGAAAAACGCGGCCCGGTTTGGTGGCCAACAGGTATAAAAGTTCAAATTCTTTTTTAGCCAGCGTAAAGTCCTTACCTTCATTTTGCACAATGTAACGCTCGGGGTCTATTACCATGCCCGATACTTCAATGGCTTTATTGTCGGCGGGCTTGAGGCGGCGCAGCAGCGATGCCACCTTGCTTAAAAATACGTTGGGCGATATGGGCTTGCTGATGTAGTCGTCGGCACCGGTGGTAAGGCCTTTTATCTGTGTGGCCTCATCGCTCAGTGCGGTCAGAAACATGATAAGCGTTTCTTTAAACTGCGGCTGCGCTCTTAATATTTCGCATACTTCCACACCGGTTTTTTTGGGCATCATAATATCCAGCACCACCAGGTCGGGGAGGTGCTGCTTTGCTTTTTCAATGGCATCGTCGCCATCGGCAGCCGTGATTACCTCGTAACCTTCTTTTTGCAGGTTGTATTTCAGTATTTCTACAATGTCGGGTTCGTCGTCGGCTATCAGAACTTTTCGCCCCTTGCTATCCATTTGCTTTAGAGGTTGTTTTGGCAAACCTACACGAAATAGAGGTTGTAACATTAAATACGGCGCCTCGTTTACGCAGACTTAATGAAAACTTAACGGTAAGTTCAGATAAAAAAAGGCTGTTTGCAACGCTGCCGCACTCTTTTTGGTCTGTACTTTAAGACTTTTATAATAAGTGCCTTTCGTTTGCTAAGCCAAGTGGGTATTAAATTTGCACTATGCCATCCATGTTTCCGAATGTAAGAATCGCCGCGATACCTGTGTTCTCTTTTCTTTTCCTGTCGGCTGCCGCCCAGTCCGGCGCTGAAGATAAAGGCTGTAAGCCGCCCATTAACAGGGCACTTTTCCACGATTTTATTGATAAAGAGCAGCGAAACATACTGCGTATGGATGGCAAGCCCGATAACCTGCTGTATGCTTCGGACAATGAAACCATAACTTACCTGGTAAGCAATGCTATAACCCAAAAGGTAAACCACCTGCAGTGTAAAATAGAGGCTGACTCCTTAATAAATGACCGTAATAAGGTGGTGTACCTGCGCGGGCTTGAAAAAATACTCAAAAACTTTGGCAACGGCTATAAGCAGCAAACGCTGCATGCCAGCTACCTGCCCGATGTAATGGAAACCTACGAGGTGGCTATAGAGAATGACAAGCAAAAGCAAAGCATAGAGCCCGTAATTGCCAAAAAAGGCTACGAAGTGGCCAGCCTGGTGGTTGGCAGTGGCGCTTTTGATGAAAATGTGGGCTATCGTGCCACAAGGTTTACCATGTTGCGCAAATTTTCGCAGGTGTACCCCGGCCGCATTTTAACCATGCTGGCCCAGCGCGAAAACGCCGACCTGCCATTTAGAGACAGCCTGATAGCCGTAGCGGCTTACAAGCATCCCAGCCAGCTGTACAACTATGCCTCAGCTAATAACCGCCTGGGCAATGCCATCCGAAGCCATAAAGATTCATTGGTACAGACCATTTCCCGTATGGCCACCAGCGGTGGCAGCGGCCAGATGTATTTTCCTTTTCTGGATGCCATTTTGCGCGGCGAGCTAAGCCTGGCGCAGATAGATGCCATCAAAAATGATGATGTCAGGTATTTTAAACTGCTGGTAAAAACAAGGATGGATTATATGGACCGGGTGCGTAACAAAGAAAGCGTGCGCGGCCTGGAAGACCTGACATCGAGGCTGGAGTATAAAGCAAGAGAAGTATTTGTAAAAGAAATTAATGCCCTGCACAACGAGCCGGCTTCTGTACGTTTTAGAATACTGAACCAGCTATCGGCGCAGGAACTGTATTATGTGGCGGTAAGCAGCGAAAGCGAAATTTATACCTCCAGCTATACCAGTGGTGTGTACCCCATGATCATGCAAAAAATAGGCAACCGGGGCGACTCGCTGCTGATGAGCGTAGGTTTTGACCGTTTTAAAAAGTGGATTAAATTGGCTGCCGGCTTTAATACATTGAGCCATTTTTTAAAAACCTTTCCCAACCAGGATGATACGCGCTCGCTTATGACGGCCTTTGTAAACGGGCTGGAAAGAACCGGTGGCCTGGAGGACGGTGTGGATGTGGCAGACAGCTATGTGAGCATTTCGGAAAGCGACAAGCAGCTGGCCGATTTTGTACTGGCGCTCACCAAAAAGAACTACGAAACTAGCCTGGCACAGAACAACCAGCGCGGCAAAATTATTTACAACCTGCTGCACAAGCTGTTTCTTTCGGCCGATCCGGCCAGCAACATCAACCTGTCGCAGGAGTTTGGTATACCGCCGGTGTATAATGTAGACTACAATACGCTGGCCGCCGACAGCAGCGAGCAGGTGATCATGCAAATGTTTTTTTACGGCGATAAGGACGGGCAGAACGACTTCCGCTCTTACCTGGGCCAGTTCAACTCCGGCAACTGGAAGATTAGCAACGAAAAGCAGTGGGTGACAATTTCATCAACCAAAGGCAAGCCGGTTACCATTTTTGCCAACCGCCCCCTTTCGGAAGAAACCGGCCAGGATGAAGAAGCGCAGCGTGCCATGATCGCTTATATGGACAGCAAGGGGCTGGAGCCTACCATTGTTATCCACCGCGGGCACAGTTATTACGCCCCTTATACCATTCAGCACATACGTCCATCGGCCAAAATTGTATTTTTAGGATCGTGCGGCGGCTATCATTTAATACACAATGTGCTGCAGCACTCGCCCAATGCGCACATCATTGCCTCCAAGCAAATTGGCAAAACCATCATTAACCAGCCTTTCTTTAACCTGTTGAACGAAAAGCTGCGCAATGGTAACAATATTGACTGGATCCCGTTCTGGAAAGAGTTTGGGCAGGTGGTGACCGATAAGGAAGGTTTTCAGGATTATATTCCGCCCCATAAAAACCTGGGTGCCATATTTATAAAAGCCTACAATACACAGATGGGCGAGGTGGCAACCAGCGAAGGATAGAAGAAAGATTATTTTTACAGGACAGGTTTAAAACAGCTTTAGAAGAATTTTGAGCAGCTCGGACAACAAATCATTTATTCAGCTTTTAAAAAGGGTTTTAACTTTTGCCCGGCCTTATAAGGGCCGGTTTTACCTTTCTATAGGCATGGCCATTGTGCTGGCCGCCTTTACACCTATCAGGCCTTTTTTAATTCAGCTGACGGTTGACGACTATATTTCCAACAAACTGGCCGAGCAGGTTATTTTGATCACCATTTTCCAGATCGGGTTTTTGATAGTAGAAACGGGGCTGCGATTTTACTTTTCTTACCTCACCACCTGGCTGGGGCAGTCGGTAGTAAAGGACATGCGCACCACGGTATACAACAAGGCCCTGCGGCTGAACCTGCGCCAGTTTGACAAAACGCCCATTGGCACCCTTACCACTCGCACGGTAGATGATATTGAAAGGGTAAACGACATTTTTGCCGAAGGCCTTATTCCCATTATTGCCGATCTGCTGTCGATAGTGGCGGTGCTGGGCTATATGTTCTGGACCGACTGGCAGCTCACGCTTATCTGTCTCATCCCATTTCCCATAATGATAGTGGCTACCTATTATTTTAAGGAAAGCGTAAATAAATCGTTTCACCGGGTGCGCAATGCGGTGAGCAACCTCAATGCCTTTGTGCAGGAACACCTCACCGGCATGGCCATTGTGCAGGCTTTTGCCCGCGAGGAAAAGGAAGCCAAAAAATTCAACGAGATCAATAAAGAGCACCGCAATGCCAACATCAAGGCCATTTTTGCCTATTCGGTATTTTTTCCCATTGTAGAAATTGTGCTGGCGCTTTCCATTGGCCTGGTGGTGTGGTGGACCTCCAAAGAAGCGCTGAACCTGGGCGCAGGCGCGCCGGGTGTGATCACCTCTTTTATTCTTTGCCTTAACCTGCTGTTTCGCCCGCTGCGCATTATTGCCGATAAATTTAATGTGCTGCAGATGGGTGTGATTGCGAGTGACCGTGTGTTTAAAGTGCTGGACAATGATGACTTTATAAAAGAAAAAGGAGACGTTGTACCCGAAACTGTGGATGGCAAGATAGATTTTGAGAATGTAACCTTTGGCTATATAGAGGGGCAGCCTGTGCTTAAAAACGTCTCTTTTTCTGTTCAGCCAGGGCAAACGGTGGCCATTGTGGGCCATACGGGCAGCGGCAAAAGCACTATCATAAGCCTGCTGAACAGGCTGTACGAGGTGGAAGAAGGAAAAATAAAGATTGATCGGGTGCCTATAGAAGATTACCACCTGGATGCGCTGCGTAGCCACATAGGCGTGGTGCTGCAGGATGTGTTCCTGTTTTCGGGCTCGGTAGAAGAAAATATTACGCTGCGCAACGAGGCCATACCGCACGAAAAAGTAGTGGAAGCGGCGCAAATGATTGGCATGCACGATTTTATTATGCGCCTGCCGGGCGGCTACCAGTATAATGTGATGGAGCGGGGTGCCACCCTTTCGCTGGGGCAGCGGCAGCTGCTGTCGTTTATCCGCGCGCTGCTGTACAACCCTTCCATATTAATATTAGACGAAGCCACATCTTCAATAGATACCGAAAGCGAATGGCTGATAGAGCAGGCGGTGCAAAAGCTGGTGACCGGCCGCACCTCTATAGTAATAGCGCACAGATTAAGCACCATCCAGCGTGCCGATATGATAATTGTGCTGGACCGGGGCGAAATAAAGGAAACCGGCACACACGCCGAGCTGCTGAAGCAGGGCGGATTTTATAGTAAATTGCATCAAATGCAGTTTGAGCAGAAAACGGCTGTTGTATAATGAACACTCCAGATAAAAATACTGCCAGTGAGCCGCAACCGGATTATGAAAAGGCCGAAGTGGACTTGTTAAGGGAGGCATTGAAAAAATCCTATACGGAAAGGTTTAAAACAATGACTACTTTAATGAAAATGAATATCATGTTTCGCCGGGCAAAAATTACACATCGTCCTTCAAAATAAGCCAACAAGATCATGGATATCTTTGATAATGAACTGCTTAACTTCTGGCATTTTCTGAATAAGCATAAAGTAGAGTATGTAATGGTTGGCGGGGTAGCCACCAACTTGCATGGATATGAGCGTACAACTAATGATGTAGACCTGCTGCTAAAAGACACTCCGGAAAACCGGCAAAAACTCCGGTCGGCTTTTAAAGATTATGGAATGGGCGATTTTGAAATGATGGAGCGGCTGCAATTTGTGCCGGGCTGGACAAATTTCCATTTGAACAATGGTTTAAGGCTGGATATTATGACCGAGATGAAAGGTTTGGAAGATTACACTTTTGACGAATGCCTTGAGCATGCCTCCATCGCCGATATTGAAAACGTCTTAATTCCCTTTCTCCATATTAACCACCTGATAGCCAATAAAAAAGCGGTGAACCGGCCAAAAGACCAATTAGATGTTATTTACCTCGAAAAAATAAAAAAGTTAAGGGAAGAAGAAAACCTTTAAGATACCTTTTCATTTATAGTTGTTTTTCAGCACCTGCACCTTATCTTTGCGCCAAATTTCGCTAACGGTATGGTTATCACACGTGCAAAATGCTTATTGGTAGCGGCTTTCAGCCTGTTTTTACTTACTTTTTCCAATGTTTCCTCAGCCCAGGATGGCGGCGAAACCAGCCATGAAGAAATGGTGCACGAGGAAGGCATTCAAAAAGAAGAAGAAAAAAAGTTTGACGCCAACAAGGTGATTTTTGGTCACGTAATGGACGCCCACGAGTTTCACTTTTTCTCGTACGAAGGCAGCGACGGACTGGAGCACCATGCTACTTTACCCTTGCCGGTAATCCTGTATTCTCCTCAAAAGGGATTTTCGACGTTTATGTCGTCGGCTTTTCACCACGGCCACACCGAGGTGGATGGTTATAAACTGGTAGGCAACCAGATTGTACCTACCGAAGCCGGTGTTCAGGTATACGATTTTTCTATTACTAGGAACGTGGCGCAGATGTTTTTGGCTATGATCGTGCTGATATTTTTGCTGATGGGCGTAGCAAAGCATTACCGCAACGGCCAGGGCGTTACCCGCGCACCAAAAGGTTTTCAAAACGCGCTGGAGCCGGTGGTTACCTTTGTACGCGACGAGGTAGCCAAGCCAAACATTGGCCACAAGTACAAAAAGTACATGCCTTTCCTGTTGACCATTTTCTTCTTTATATTAATCAACAACATATTTGGCTTGATTCCGGGTGCTGCCAACGTAACCGGCAATATTGCTTTTACAGCGGTATTAGGTGTCATTACCTTTTTGGTGGTGGCCTTTAGCGGTAACAAGCATTACTGGGGCCACATTTTTAACCCGCCTGTGCCTTTTGGTATCAAGTTTATTATGGTGCCGGTGGAGATATTGTCCATTTTTACCAAGCCATTTGCGTTGATTGTCCGTCTGTTTGCCAACATGCTGGCCGGCCACATCATCATCATCTGCTTAATTTCCCTAATCTTTATTTTCAGCAGCATCAGCAAAGTGGCAGGTATTGGCTTTTCGCCGGTATCGGTAGCTTTTGCGGCCTTTATATATGTTATTGAGGTATTGGTAGCCTTTATCCAGGCGTTCATCTTTACCAACTTAACAGCGGTATTTATTGGCCAGGCAGTAGAGGAAGGGCATCACCACGAGAGCGATGACCATGCCCATGCAGATGTGCACGACACCGTGGCGCCAACCGAGCCTGTAATTATTTAGTTTTTTCTTTTAATCATTATATAAAAATTCAATCATGGATTTATTATTTGTTTTGTTGAGTGAAGTGCCTTGGGCTAACGCCGGTGGTGCAATTGGTGCTGGTTTAGCGGCTATCGCTGCTGGTATCGGTATCGGCCAGATCGGTAAAGGTGCGGTAGAATCTATCGCCCGTCAGCCAGAGGCTGCTAACGACATCCGTGCAAACATGATCCTGACAGCAGCCTTTATTGAGGGTGTTGCCCTGTTTGCTGTAATTGCCGGTATCCTGGCGATGTTCGTTTAAATTTCACGCAACGCTGAAATTCAAAAAGCTGCATCCAAAGCACAGGGCGGAGGATGCAGTTTTTTAAACTTTAAAAGGAAAAACAGACGTTTTACTTTTAATAAAGCTCTTTAAAAGAAAAAAGATACGTTTTTTGTTACTGGCTTTAGTGCTGCTATGAGGCACTGGTTGCGTCGCACACTTCGGCTGTAACAACCATTAAAAACAAAAAATAGAGCATTGGGTAAAAACCTTACTTTTTGCTTTTAACCTATAACTTTTGAATTAATAATCATATGCAACTGTTAACACCTTCGCTTGGCCTGTTGTTCTGGACGCTGATTGCGTTCTTAATCGTGTTTTTTGTATTGCGCAAATTTGCCTGGGGGCCCATCTTAAGCTCCTTAAACCAGCGCGAAAAATCGATTGCTGATTCTTTGGAAAGTGCCGAGCGTGTAAAACGCGAAATGGTGCAGCTGAAAGGCGAAAACGAAGAGCTGATGCAGCGTGCCCGCGAAGAGCGCAGCGCCCTGCTGAAAGAAGCCAAAGAAACCCGCGACAAAATGGTAGCCGATGCCAAAGAGCAGGCGCGTGTAGAAGCAAATAAAATTATTGCTGAAGCGCAGCAGGCCATCAACGCACAAAAAATGGCCGCCATTACCGAAGTAAAAAACAAGGTTGGCCAGTTGGTAATTGAAGTAACGGAGAAAGTGTTGCGCAGAGAGCTAAGCAACCCGCAGGCGCAGGAAGCACATATTAAAGGCTTGGTTGACGAAGTAAAACTGAATTAATTTGAAAATTTGAGAATTGGAGAACAGATCTTCAAAACGTCTCCATTTCCTTTTAAGTTTCACATTTTCAGATTACCTAATTTTTCAAATTGAACAAGTGCTTAATCCACGTATAGCAGCACCCTACGCCAAATCGTTACTGGACATTGCCATTGAGCAGGGCCAGCTGGAAACGGTGTATGCCGATATGCAGTTTTTGGCCAGCGCCATTAACGGCAACCGCGATTTTCTAAACCTGCTGCGCAGCCCTGTTGTAAAAGGCGATGTAAAAAACAAAATTGTTACTGCCGTAACCGAAGGCCGTGTGTCGCCATTAACAGCCTCTTTCAATAAGCTGCTCATCAGCAAAGGCCGCGAAACTTACCTGCCCGAAATCATTACGGCATTTATAAAACAATACAAGGAGTACAAGAACATACACGTGGTAAAGCTGACCACGGCTACGCCTGTAAGCAACGAACTGAAAAACACCATTATTGACCAGCTGCGCAAAACCACCCACATGCAGAACATTGAACTGGAAGAAAAGGTGGATGCAAACCTGATTGGCGGCTTTACGCTGCAGGCGGGCGACAAGCTGGTAGATGCTTCTATTGCCTACGACCTCAACAAAATTGCCAAACAGTTTCAGAACAACGACTTTGTTTACCAGGTAAAATAATTTTTTTTTCTTTTTTTATTTTTTACCCGGCTGCACCTGCAGCCGGGTTTTTATTTGTATAGAATTCGCACTATATTGCCGCATCCTTTTGAAAAAAAACCAATATCAAAACTAATGAAGACCGCTGCTCTTTTATTGCTGCTGATAACAGGTGCCTGGCTGCCCGGCCTGGCGCAGAGAAAATGTACCACTTTTGAGGCCCTGCAGGACTTTAGAAGCAAAACACCCGGCGCCGCCACCGATGCCCAGTTTGAAATAAAAATGAAAGAGGCCATAAAGGCCAATGCAGGAAAAGGTGCCATCCTTAGCAATTATACCATTCCCGTTATATTTCATATTCTGCACCAGGGCGAGCCTGTAGGTACAGGCCAAAATTTAAGTGCGGCACAAATACAGGCGCAACTGGCCCAATTAAACCTTGACTTTGCCAATGCTTCAGGCAGTAAATATAGCGTGGCTGCCAATGCCAATATTCAGTTTGCCCTGGCCGTGATAGACCCGCAGGGCCGCAAGTTGGCCGAGCCGGGTATTGAACGTATTAACCTGTCTGCACGTAGCTGGACCGCACCTCCTTACGAGGTAATGACCTACAACAACTTTGTAGATGCCACCATTCTGCCCAATACCATCTGGAACCCTTATGCTTATATGAACATTTGGATAACTGAATTGGCTGATGATATATTAGGCCGGGCCACATTGCCTTCTCTTTCTGGCCTTGAGGATATGGCCAATATGGGTGAATCTGATAACCAGTCAGGTGTGTTGCTCGATTACAGGTCGGTGGGCAGTAGAACTTCTCCCGGTGCAAATGGCAATTGGGGCGGCCAGGGCCGCACACTTACCCATGAGGCCGGCCACTTTTTCGGTCTGCGCCATATTTGGGGTGATGGAGATTGTGGTAATGATTATTGTGGCGATACACCTTCGCAGTTAAACGCAACATCAGGCTGCCCAGGCACAATCACTATTTCGGGTTGTACG
>CBDTUH010000103.1:0-10255 GCA_965363375.1 uncultured bacterium | reverse complement strand
CCGCCACAATTTCTTCTGCATTTGGCTTGCTGAAGTAATCATTATTGCAGCCATAAGATCAGCAACAATATACAGAGCTCATTCCAGGCGGAGTCCTTCCGACTTGCTCAAAGGCCTTACAATGCTTAAAGTAAAATTATCTGTAGCGGTGATAGAAATAAACAATTCTGCTTCTTTAAGCCTTTTCATTAATGTTTGATGCCTAACTAAACTTGCGTACAACGGAGAAGGTGTTGATGTCAATAGGTGAATTTGGAAAACTACAGCATTACTTTCCTTATGTTGCATAAAAATGATAAAAAGATGAAGACATATTCAACAGCACCTATTGCAGCAAAACCATGTTACAAGCTGTTTTTCGTCAGTCCAAGTTGCTTGCGCATGTCTAGTGTCAAGCGGCTAAATTTAGTAAAGTTTAAATATCCAGATAACTCTCCTACTTGGTAATTAAGGACAACAACCTTCGATATATCGAAGGTTGTTGTCCTTAATTACCAAAATGAAAATACGTTTCATGCTATAATCCAACAGTAAATAGCCGTGTAAAATGTTTCAAAACCCTTTTACCAAGAATGCCGGTAAAGTTTACATTCCCTTATTCCAATAGTAGCATTAAAAGGAAATACAAACATTTTTATTGTTCTTGATTTCCTGTTGATAAAAGTGTACTGTTGCGGATGAAAAACTAGAAAAAATAGCTGGTTGCTATCTTTTTTAGTTTTTACTTTACTTTCTCGTCAATCGAATTTTTTTCATATTTGCTGCTTAACAATTATGTGCACCCGCGTCTTTGTTCTACCAGAGTTGAAATACATAATAAAAGCCGCTTCTTACGAATGCTAGGGCGAAATCAATTTAAAACATTTCAATTCCCTTTTAAAGAACAGATGCCTTGCAACTGCCTTTGTTTTCTTGAATAACAAAAGTAGAATTCTTATTGTGTTTGCTATCCAGCCTCACAATCCTGTTCAGGCTCCTTCAACTTTAGCTAATCATTGATTGTTACAAAAAATTTGAGTTTTCCTATATAAGCGAATCAGCTTTCAAATGCCCTTCATCTTACCTTATTTATCATTCAACTCTATTATATTGTCATCAAGTCTTAAGTCAATCATCATGTGATTCGGATCAATACCTCCACAATCAGGCTTACGCGGCACTGTTACCTTTATTGTCTGCTCTCCTGAACGGATGCGGTGCATTTGAAGGTAAAGTGGTTTGGATGGCTTCTCCTCTTCTTCATACAAACCGATCTCAAGTAAATCATTCATCGGCACATCTTTTTCTGTACCGGTAGAATCAATTACCACCTTTTGAGCCTGCACATTCATTGTTACTTGCCAGTCTCCTGTTTTTGTTTCCGCTGCTGTAAGGTTCTTTGTTTTGAGGCGCCAGTAAGTGTTTTTTTTAAAGAAATCGTGTAATAAGTAGTTTAAGGTGTCAGGTGTTACTTCTTGCAGCTCCTGGTACAGATCAAGCGTAGTTGGAGGCTGCGCTACTGATTCGTACTTGTGGAGCAAACGCCGAAGCGCTGCATTTACTTTTTCTTTACCAATGTACCTACTGAGTGCATACATTGCCAACCCACCTTTTTTGTAATACAAAAAAGTTTCATTTGCCTGAAGCAAGGAAGGTGTTGCAAGTGATCGCGGCATTTCATACGAAGAGTGCAGGTAACGAACATATTCTCGCAAATGGTGATCACCATAAGTTGCTTCCAACACCTTCATACCGGCATATACAGAAAGACCTTCTATCAGCACACCTGCACCTTCTACATAGGCAGGTTTCAATCGGGCTAATCCAAACCACTGGTGCCCTACTTCGTGTGCCAAAATATAATAAGGCAGGTCAAAGCCATTTGGACTGTCATCCGGCATTATAAGCGGATACTGTTCTCCATAATAAATGATGCTTGCATCTGCCGTGCCTCCGGATCCGGGACCAGCTCTTTCCACAACCGTTAAATGTGCAAATGGGTACGGACCAAACTGCTCTGTATAATATTTCAAGGAAGCTTTTACGCTCCTGAGTATCCGGTCAATATTTTGAGCATGGGTTGGTTGATGGTAAATCCTAATGTTGATGTTACTCCACTTGCTTTCCTTCACAACATAAGTTCCTGATAAAATGGCGTATTCACTACCAATGGGTCCATCGGTTTTGTAGTGGAAGTAACTTCGTTCGCCATCTATCCAGGTTTTTTGCAATGCACCGGGCGCAACAGCTACTTCATCTTTTGCTGTACCTATAATAACTTCTAAAGTTGTGTCATCTTTGCTTAACGTCTTTTTACGTGCCTCCCCATTATAAAGAGATGGTAGTGCAGGCCGCGCAGCCAGCTTATACTTTTTTCTAATGACGGCATCAGCCAGTTCCCTGTAATGCTGGTAGCCAATGGCTGGCAACAGATCGTAATTGGTAAAATAGGTACCGTTCTTTACAACCAAATTGCTTGTGCCCCTATTGCTGAAGCCTGCCTGTTTATTTTGTACGACAAAGTTTAACTGCAATGAATCTCCCGGCTGTAGTGGTTGACCCAGTGCATAAATGTAGTGACCAAGCTTTATATCTATTTGCACGGGTTTAGCGGGTCTATTGAACATTACTTTAGATGGAGCGCTACCCGAAACATTTCCAAAATGAATGGTATCTATTGGCGCCGTATCCGTATTCAACAAGGTATAAGTTGCCTGGATATCCACTTGCTGCTGGTCTGGAAAGATCTCAGCATTTAACTTTGTTGCTATCAATTGTGGTTGTGGTGTGTTTCTGTATTGACTGTAGCGCTGTTCGTACTCCGCTTTTTGTTCATTTATGTCAGCGCTGCTTTGGTAATCGTTCAGCACATTTGTATTATAGAAGATAAAACTGCCAGTGGTAATTAGAAGCCATATACCTATTATTGCTACCCAGGTTGTTGAGCGTGTGAAGCGGCGCTGTGCTGACTGAAAACGTTTTTTCAAACCCTGTTCCCTTCCACGTGCCCAAAGCGCCCTGGCTGCTACAGCAAGCAGCAAAGCCCAGGCAATCCAATAGATTTTATACCACAGCCAAGGCACAAGAGAAGTTCCAAAGCCACGCATATCAGTGTACCCCCATCCGGGATCTGCGCCAAAAATAAGCATGTTGTGCTCGACCTTGAATATGGAAGGAAAGGCCATAAAGATGAGTACCAAAAGCATCACCAGGTAACTTATATACTTTTGATTGACCACTACATGTACCACAAGGGCAAGCAAGGCAAAAGTCAGGTAATCTACAAGCTGAAGTCCAAAGAGTCCTTGCAGGTACAGTGCTATTTCTAATTTATTGTAGCCCAGGCCTAACTGCATCCCTAAACCTCCTGCCATCAGCAATGCCATCCATGCTACGATGACGATACTGAGTCCTAGAAACTTACCTATAAAAAGTACCCCATCCGGCACCGGTGTTGCATCAGTCAAATCACTTAAACCCGCATCCCGCTCATGCCACACAAGTTCGCCAACGAAATAAATAATAAGTACCGGAATGACAACCCATGGGGTACCGAGGTTACCTACAGGATTGGTCAGGTAGTCTAACACTTGCTGAGTGGTTGGCAACATCGGAATCTCAAATTGCGTCATGATTCGGTAGCCAAACAGCGCTGAGATCAAAGCAATTGCACCTACTAGTGTAAAACCTACAGGATGCCTGGCTATCTTATTAAATGACATCAATGCAATTGTGAGTGACTGATGAAGCCCTGTTGCAAAGCCGAAATTTCGCTGAACGTGTGGAACAGAAATGGCGGTTGCTTTAATTATTGCGTTTTCAACAGGTGTTTTAAGCTGTGTTTTGGTACGCCATTTATATCGACCCAACCAATTCTTCGCTACAACATTCGAAAAATCAAAACGCAGGAAAGTAAACATTAAAAGCCCTATTGCTACAGTAAGCCATAAAATGCGATTCCAAAGAAACATCCCCTCCAACGTAACCAACCGCGTATTCTTTTCTGTCGGAGTCCATGTTGCCAACTCGCTACTTATAATACCGGCAACACCTACCGGATCCAATAGTTTTACCAGGTCCCAATTGCCAAAAAACATTGCCACTGCCAATGCAATAACCTGCGCAACAATGGCTAATAGCAGGCTGGCCAGATAACTTGTTATCACCTGGCGGCTAATTGCTGCCTGGCTGAATTGTAAGGCGGTTGCTATGAAAGCATTCGGTAATTCAATCCATAAGTACACACTCCCATAAGCCCAAGGCCTGAACGGTAATAATTCGCCCTCATTCATCCCTGGTACATAGAAAGAGAGTAGCACACCCAACGGCAAAGAAAGTACCAGCAATGCATTCACCGCAAAGGCTGCCAAAAATCGTCCGCCCAGGTAATGAAGTTTATTAACCGGCGTTGTGTATGTAAGCGGATGCATGCGCTGCTTCACGTCCCGTGCTGCTGCTTCACCGGCTATGGATGCGCCCATAACAAGCCAGATAAGGGTACCTATTACTGTCATAGCGATGATGTGAAACGTGTTGTTAGAATAAACGCCATCACCCGGTGTGGTAAGCAAGTTCATAACAAGCGTAAATAGGAGAAGGACCGCCAAATAAAGCCAGGTAGAGATGCGACCTACTAGATAAGCAAACTCAAAGCAAAAGATTTTCCAGAGCTTCATATTACAACCTCCGGTTTATGGTTTCCAATATGTCCGGCCATGGTGGCGAAGTAAACATCTTCCAGATCAGGAGCGACCATTTCAAAGCCGTTGCCGGGATCACTTTCACTGTAGATATGAATTACTGTTCGCCCGCTGAGCAATTTGGTAGTAATGATGTTATGCTTGCGCTCCAGTTGGGGTAATGCACTTTTTTCAACTATGCGGCGCCAGATCAATCCATGTAGTCCCTCTACGGCATTGAGCGGTTCCCCTTCGTGCAGTATTTGCCCATTATTGATAATCGCCATTCGGGTGCAAAGCTCACTTACGTCTTCTACAATATGCGTAGATAGAATCACAACGCTGTTCTCGCCCAACTCACTCAATAAATTAAGAAAACGCACACGTTCAGCCGGGTCCAGACCTGCCGTCGGCTCGTCCACAATCATAAGCCTCGGATTGCCTAATAGCGCTACAGCTACGCCAAAACGTTGCTTCATACCACCTGAGAACCCGCCCAATTTTTGCCTGCGTGCCTCCCAAAGATTGGTTTGTTTCAGTAAGGCTTCCACCACATCTTTTCTGGAAGTACGACTTGCGATGCCTTTGAGAACGGCGAAATAATCGAGCAGGTCTTCTGCAGTAGATTTTGGATATAAACCAAACTCCTGCGGAAGGTAGCCCAGTGTTTGGCGCACCTCTTCTTTTTGGCTCACTACATTAATATATCCTAAATATATTTGACCCTTATCCGGCTCCTGTAGGGTAGCAAGCGTTCTCATGAGGGTTGATTTTCCGGCACCATTTGGGCCCAATAGCCCAAACATGCCCAGAGGTATATCCAGCGATATATTATTTAGTGCCTGCACGCCATTAGCATAAGTTTTTGATACATTTCGAATGGACAGTCCAAGGTGATGATTTTCCATTTTATATAATTTAATTCGGTGTCTATTTTTAAAGAAAGAAATAGAGCAACTTTAAGGATACGCTGTTCTCCATTTCAATACAAAGCAATTGTTATGGAGTCATTAAGCGAAAAGTGATATGTTAATGCCAAAAATCAATCGACCAATCCCTGCTTTGCACCTGTCAAATCACCTGGAGGCTGTATTGAATGTTTCATAGATCGGAATAGGGTCTTTGGTCGAGTAGGTTGTTAAAGAACTGGAGAAAAAAATACCTTTGGACAATGAATCGCATTAAAAGGGTTTTTAAGCTTATTCACTTTGTACTCTGGATGCTTTTTAGCTTGCTGGCAGCATTGCAACTAAGTCAGAGTAACGCCAACTGGCCGGCTTTAACCTTTGGGCTCCTGCTTACATGCTTGTTTATTTTTTACAGTCATTTCGCACTCCTCACCCGCTATTCCGGCAAAAAAAAGGACGCTACTTATTATTTCAGCCTGGCAGCAATCCTAATAACTGGTCCCTTTATCTATTTAATTTTTGAAAAGAGCAGGCCGGAGGTAAACTCTTTTTGGAATCAATATTTTATTTACTCAATCTCTATTGTACTCCCCTTTATCTTCCTAAGTTGGCTGGCCAGAGTTACCGAGAATCTGGTGATCAATACATTTAAAAAAGAGCAGCTTGAGAAACAGGCTGTAGAAGCCGAATTGTATTACCTCAAATCACAGATGGCACCACATTTTCTGTTCAATACCCTTAACAACATTCACACGCTGGTGTACAAACAAGCGCCTGCAGCACCCGAAGCTGTTATGCAACTGGCTTCTCTAATGCGCTACATGATTTATGAATCTAACGCACCCACGGTACCGCTGACAAGGGAAATGGAGTATCTGCAGGATTATATAAGCTTACAGCAACTCCGTTATAAGCAGCGTCCTATAGTGGATTTAAAAATTGAAGGAGATATTGGTACTTGCCATATTGCCCCGCTGCTGTTCATCCACTTACTTGAAAATGCGTACAAACACAGTCCTGCCGGGCTTCTTCCCAGTGACGTGAAGGTGCAGATAAAGGTTATTGAAGATACCCTTACCTTCAGCGTACAAAACCCCATTGGTAAGAATAGGGCCCAAACGCTTGACAAATACGGTGGTATTGGCTTGCCGAATGTTCGTAAAAGACTCCTTTTGCTGTACCCGGGGCAACACACACTGGAAATTAACAACACAGGTGAAACGTTTGCCGTTTATCTCAAAATTCAAGGTTTTCAATTAAAGCCGCATGAAAGAAAAGCTCACCTGCTATATCATTGATGATGAGCCACTGGCGCAGGAAATACTGGAAGCGTACATCTCAAAGGTTTCTTTTCTGGAGCTGAAAGGTGTTTTTATAAGCCCATTGGAAGCGGCAGCCCATTTAAAAGAAGACGGTCCCGATCTTATTTTTCTGGATATTAACATGCCGGACATGGATGGTATTAGTTTTATTCCGATGCTGAATCCTAAACCGGCAATCATACTGACCACTGCTTACGATCAGTATGCCCTGAAGGCCTTTGAGTTGGAGGTGAAAGATTATCTTTTAAAACCCTTTTCTTTTGAACGTTTTTACAAAGGCGTACTGCGCCTGTACGGCGAACAAAGCCTCAAACCGCAACCGGAAAAAAAAGAACCAACACCGGAACTGAAAACCGATCAAGAATACATTTTCCTGAAGGTGGGACACCGCATTCAGAAAGTAGCTACCGGTGATATTCTTTTCGTGGAAGGCATGAAAGATTACCTGCGGATTCATACAAGGGAAGAAAAGATCATGACGTTGCTGAATTTTGCAAAACTGGAAGCGTTATTACCATCCCAGGATTTTGCCCGCGTGCACCGTTCCTTTCTGGTGGCGATTGACAAAATTGACCACATCGAAAAAAACAGAATCTTTATTGCCGACCAGGTTATTCCTATTAGCGACACTTATGCGGATGCCTTCTATAATAAGCTTAAATTTTTCCAGTAAGCTGATTTTCTTTTTATTATACCTACTTCAAAACTTTTGTAGAGTATAAACCTTTAAAAGGGATTTGAAATGTTTTTCTAAATGCTTGCATTTTTTGCTGCATTTTGTTACGCTGAATGCATTCAATTGACGCATGAATCCGTACAATACATTCCAAAAGCGCTTGACATCGCTTAATTGATGTTGCAACTTCATTAATAGAATGACTGTTCAAATTTATCTAACCAAAAACTAAACTTATGCAGGTGCAAAAGCAACTCACCATTGAGTCTACCCCTTCATCAAACCCAGATCCATCACATATTATGCAGATCGGAACTGGCTTTTGGGCATCCAAAGTATTGCTATCTGCTGTAAAACTGGGCTTGTTTACTTTTTTAGGTAATGGGGCTTATTCTGCAGCAGACATCAGGTAAGCATTGGGCTTGCATCCGCGCAGTCTATACGATTTCCTGGATGCACTCACAGCTTTGGGTCTTTTGCGTCGCGAAGGGTTATCAACAGATGCACAATACAGCAATACCGAGTTTACTGCCTTTTTCCTGGACCAAACCAAACCTTATTATATGGCGGCATACTCGAAATGTGCAACGACCGGCTTTACCCCTTCTGGGGAACGCTGGAGGAAGGATTGATTACCGGTGCGCCACAGAACGCGGCCAATCATTCAGACCAAAACCTTTTTGAAGCCCTCTTTGCAGACCCGCAAAGACTAGAGCAATTTCTGGAAGCCATGATTGGGATTCAATCAGGTGCCTTCAAAACATTTGCATAAAAATTCAATTTTAGTCCTTATAAAACCCTTTGCGATATTGGTGGCACCACCGGGATTTTTCCATTCTTGCTGCCCTGAACAACCCGCACCTGGATTGTACCACTTTTGATCTACCGGCTGTTGAACGTGTGGCCAGAAAATGGGTAGAGAAATTTGATCATTCGCATCGTATCAAAGTTCAAAACTGCGACTTTTTTAAAGGCCCATTTCCCAAAGCAGATATTATTACGATGGGTAACATTCTTCATGACTGGGGTTATGAAGATAAACTACACCTGGCGCGTGCAGCCTATAACGCACTGCCGTATAGTGGGGCCTTTGTGGTGATTGAAAGTATAATAAACGACAATCGAAACCAGAATGTTTTTGGATTGACGATGTCGCTGAACATGCTTATTGAAACACGTGAAGGATATGATTTTACATTTCAGGATTTCAAGGAATTGTGTCAAAAAGTGGGCTTCCGAAAGTTTGAACTGCTGCCATTGACCGGCCCTACAAGTGCGGCTATTGCTTATAAATAAAAGCTATCTGATACAGCATCAATTTTTGATATCATCCAGAAAATGTGAAGTTGTAATATTCAGATAACTACAGTTCCAATTGAATAGTGCTGTTAACATGCTGATTTTGATACGGAAGTATAGCGTATCTGGCGCTCTTGCATCAACGCTGCATTAGCATTTTTTTGAAAGCGTTAAGAATCTACTAGCTTAACGCTTTCAAAAAACATGTAACCAACTATTTTCAAGCCACCTTTCAATAAGGTCAACTTGGAAGCTGTATTTACTATACTGCACCTTGCCGCTGGTACGCTTCCATATATTTAATATTCACTTTTTAAATCTTAAAAAAAGTTTCAAAACCTTTTAGCCTGATCTTACCGTCCCATAAAATTTTTCTCCTCGCTATAAAATTGCAGCACTCTTTTGCGCAACAGGTAATCGTATTTAGCGGATACCAAGTTCATTTGTGCCCGGTCCAGATTGCTTTTGGCAATCACATAATCTATTGAAGTGCCTACACCTGCCGCAAAACGCACTTCCGCCGCCCGGAACGATTCACTGTATGCAGCCACCTGTTCTGTCAGAATCCTGTACCGTTCCTGTGCATTGTTCATATTCAGGTAAGCCTGTTCAATATCCTGTCTTAGAAGCACTTTGGTATTTTGCGCTTCTAGGTCGGCAGCCTTTAAATTAATGGTGGCCAGTTTTATTTGGTTGCGGTAATACATCGAGTTTAAAATAGGCACCCGCAGACTGAGACCAAAATTGGAAAACACGTTATTTTTAAACTGACTACCATAACCAATGCTTTCTTCCCTTACGTTTTGACGTTGCACAATAACAGCCTGCTTGCTCCCATTCACCATAACATAACTGCTGCTAGGCTGCTCCACCAAACCCAGCGGAATTTCCCTGGACGCGGCACTCGAAAAATTGGTGTTTAAGTTACTGCCCAGCGACAAGGTAGGTAACAAGGCCCCTTTCGATGCACGCACTGCTGCTTCCGCACTTTTAATCCGCAATTCTGTTGCTTTTACACCAGCTAAAGATTGGCTGGCCTTATTGATTACTTCATCCAAAGTAAGTGGAAAAGGCTCCAGCACTTCCGCCGCATCTATCCGCTGCAATTGGATTGTGGAGTCATAAGGAATGGTCATTAGCTGGCTAAGTTGCAATTTAGCAGCGGCCCATGCATTGCGTGCATCAACTACAGACAATTGCGCTTCCTTTAATTGCCCCATAATATCGTACACCTGCGGCGGACTAATGGCACCTTCTTTATCCAGTTTTTGCAGGCGCTCTAACTGGGCGGCGGTTACTTCCACTTGTTTTTTAGCAATGCCTACCTGGTCTTCGTTGCTTAATACCTGCAGGTAAGCCAGTATAACATTCAGGGTGATGTTTTCCTTTACC
>CBDTUH010000102.1:0-10403 GCA_965363375.1 uncultured bacterium | reverse complement strand
ATGTGGAAGATTTCCGCCACAAGCTGTGGGACCACCTGTTCCTCATTGCAGATTTTGAACTCGACGTAAAATCGCCTTACCCCATACCCACGCGCGAAAAGCTAAAGGCCAGGCCCGACCCGCTGCCTTACCCCAAGCGCTACCCCAAATACAGCCACCTGGGCAAAAACCTGGAGCTGATCATCAACAAAGCGCTGGCCGAAAAAGAAGAAGGCAAACGCCAGGGTTTTGCCAATGCCATTGCCTACTACATGAAGCTGGCCTACAGCAACTGGCATAAGGATACAGTGCACGACGATAATATTCAAAGTGAGCTCACCAGCATTACCGAAGGGCAGCTGGAGTTTACCAACACGCCTTACGTAAAAGCCTATCGCCCGCAGCCCGAGCGCCCCGAGCGTGGTGGCTATGGCAGGCAGCAGCAGCGCGGCAAGTTTCAGCAGCGCGCCGGCAGCAACGGTGGTAGCCGCGGTGGCGACAACCGGGGCGGCGGCAACGATAACCGCAACCGCCCGCAGCAGCAGCACAACAAAAAAAGATTTAAATAAAAATAGACCGGTAAAAGCCATAAAATAAAGCCCTAGGAAAAGTTGATTGAAACCCTCAGTCAGCTTTTTTTGTTTTATGGAAAGTAATTTGCTACTACAAATAGCCGCCGCGCAAAAGCTGCGGCATTTTAATAAATAACCAACCCATCCAAAACACTACATGTCATCATTTGAAGTAACAGGCGGCAAAAAATTGAAGGGCACTATTGTGCCGCAGGGTGCTAAAAACGAGGCCCTGCAAATTGTAAGCGCGGTATTGCTCACAGCCGAAAAAGTAACCATCTCTAACCTCCCCGATATTATTGATGTGAATTTACAAATAGAGCTGCTGCAGGAAATGGGCGTAAAAGTAGCGCGCTCCGATGCGCACACCATCACTTTTCAGGCCGACAATGTGGATGTGGACTACCTGGGCAGCGAAGCCTTTAAGCAAAAAAGCGGCCGCCTGCGCGGCTCGGTAATGCTGGCGGGGCCTATGCTGGCGCGTTTTAAAAAAGCCTTCATTCCGCGGCCCGGTGGCGATAAAATTGGCCGCCGCCGCCTCGATACGCATATTATTGGCTTTGAAAAACTGGGCGCCCGTTTTAACCAGAACGAGCAGGGTTTTTTTGAGCTGACCACGCCGCAGCTAAACGGCGCTTATATATTGCTGGACGAGCCCTCCGTAACCGGAACGGCCAATGTGATAATGGCCGCCGCCATGGCCGAAGGCACTACCACCATTTACAATGCCGCCTGCGAGCCCTACATACAGCAGCTGTGCCACATGCTCAACCGCATGGGCGCGCGCATTAGCGGCATTGCCTCCAACCTGCTCACCATCGAAGGTGTAAGCGAGCTGAAAGGTACGGAGCACCGCGTGCTGCCCGATATGATTGAAATTGGTTCCTTTATTGGTCTGGCCGCCATGACGCAGAGTGACATTTTAATCAAAGATGTAAGCCTGCAAAACCTGGGCGTGATACCCGAAAAGTTTGCGCAGCTGGGCATCAAGATGAACATTGAAGGTGATGACATTCACATTCCCGAGCAGGACCTGTATGAAATGCAAACCTACCTTGATGGCGGCACGCTCACCATTTACGACCATCCCTGGCCGGGCCTCACGCCCGACCTGCTTAGTATAATTTTAGTAGTGGCCACGCAAGCCAAAGGTTCGGTGCTGATTCACCAAAAGATGTTTGAAAGCCGCCTGTTTTTTGTAGACAAGCTCATAGAAATGGGTGCGCGCATTGTGCTGTGCGATCCGCACCGCGCCGTGGTGGTGGGGCTGGAGCGGCAGTTTCCGCTGCGCGGCATCAACATGAGCTCGCCCGACATACGCGCCGGTGTGGCCATGCTGATAGCAGCCTTGAGTGCCGAAGGAAAAAGCATCATTCAAAATGCCCACCAGATAGACCGCGGCTATCAATCCATAGACAAACGCCTGCAGGCACTCGGCGCCGATATTAAAAGGATTTAAAGACGTTTACGGATACACTTTTAAAAGGGAAAACAGACGTCTGAAATAAAACGTCTGTTTTCCCTTTTACATTTTTAATTTTTCATTCTCTCCGAACGTCTCTTTTTCCTTTTAAATCTTCCGCCAGCGGCTTCGCACAACATTTGCAGCTTTCTCATCTAAAATCATTTCTACATGCAGGCAGATGTAATGGTTATTGGTGCTGGTGCGGCAGGCTTAATGGCAGCGGCCCAACTGGCGGAAGCGGGAAAAAAAGTACTAGTTCTGGAAGCAGGTGCGCAAGCCGGCGGCCGCATCCGCACCATTGCTGATGGCGCGTTTGAGCAGCCTGTAGAAGGCGGTGCCGAATTTGTGCATGGCAAGCTTCCCCTAACGCACCAACTGCTGAAAGAAGCCCAGTTAAAAACAGTGGAAGCCGGCGGCGAAATATGGCGCAGCGAAGAAGGCAAACTAAAAAAGCAGGAAGATTTTATTGCCGAATACGATGCCTTAATAGCAGCGCTAAAAAGCCTGAAAGAAGATGTGACCGTAGCGCAGGCCTTACAAATTCATTTTGCATCGCCCAAGCATGGCGAGCTGCGCAAGACACTCAAAAGCTATGTGGAAGGCTACTACGCCGGCGATATGGAAAAGGCCAGCGCTTTTGCCCTGCGCGATGAGTTGGAAGGAGCAGAAGATGAAGACGAACGCATGAAGGGCGGCTACGGACAACTGATAGATTACCTGCTGCAGCAGTGCCATAAAAAGGGTGTACAGTTTTATTTTAACACGCCGGTTACGCGCCTGCAATGGCAAAAAGAAAAAGTAACGGCTACTACACAAAGCGGCGATGAGTTTACAGCCGCAAAAGCCATTATCACGGTTTCGGTTGGCGTGCTGCAAAAGGGTTTGATACTGTTTGATCCTGCTATTGTTAGCAAAATGAACACCGCACAGCAGCTTGGTTTTGGGGCTGTAATAAAAATAGTGCTGCAGTTGAAAGAACCTTTCTGGAAAAAAGATTTTGCACTGAACGAGATGGCTTTTTTATTTTCAGAAGAACAAATTCCTACCTGGTGGACGCAGCACCCGCAGCAAAGCAACGTGCTTACCGGCTGGTGCGCCGGCCCGGCAGCCGCTGCTTTAAAAGGGGAAACAGACGAAGCGCTGTTTGAAAAAGCGGTGACATCTTTAGCCAATTGTTTTTCACTTTCTGTTGCGGATTTAAAAGAGAAAACAGACGTTTGGAAAGTGTTTAATTGGGCAGCGGATGAATACACGCTAGGCGGCTACTCTTACCTGACCGTACAAAGCGAAAAAGCCATTCAGGAAATGACAACACCTGTTGACCATACGCTGTATTTTGCCGGCGAAGGACTGTGCAACAGCATGGAGATAGGAACAGTGGAAGCAGCGCTGCAAAGTGGTAAAGAAGCTGCAAGGCTTGTGCTGGCCGGTGTGTAACTAAAAGAAAAAAGAGACGTTTAGAAAAAAGGCAAAAGCGAAAAATGAAAACCATGAAAGTGGCATGAAAAGTTTAAAAGGAAAATCAGACGTTTTGTAAAATTTGCAATGTCACACGTTTACTTGTTCACGCGTTAAAAGGGAAACAGACGTTTGTAAAAATTACTTTTCGGCTAAAATAATTGTATACAAATTACTGCCGCAGCACCTAATTTTAGCAGCAACAAAATTTTGATATGAACCCACGTATAGAATTGCTGCTTCCAAAAAAGCTGGTAGGCCTGCAAAGCCGCATGTGTATGGCTGATGATAAAACAGTAATGCTTTGGCAAACCCTGATGCCGCGCCGCGCAGAAATTAAAGCCCGCACAAGCAACGATTACATCAGCATGCAGGTGTACGATAAAGACCTCAATTTTTCAGAATTCAACGGGCACACAGTTTTTCAAAAATGGGCGGCGGTAGAAGTTTTTGATTTTGAAAATGTACCTGACGGAATGGAAACTTACACTTTGGAAGGTGGCTTGTACGCGGTGTTTATACATAAGGGAGGCCCCGATGCTTTTCCGCAAACTTTGAAGGCCATTTTTGTAGACTGGATGCCGGCTTCGGATTATGAACTGGATGCACGCGAACACTTTGAAGTGCTGGGCGAAAAGTATAAAAAGGACAGCGACGAATCAGAAGAAGAAGTGTGGATACCCATTAAAAAGAAAGAAGCGTGAACTTACAACCAAGCCATCTGCACAATGAATGGATACGCTTGCAGCCTTTAACCGAAAACTATTTTGAAAAGCTGTATGCCGTAGCGGCCGACCCGGCCATTTGGGCGCAGCACCCGCAGCAAAACCGGCATGAACGCGCCGTTTTTCAAACATTTTTTGACAGTGCTGTGGAAGGCGGTGCCGCCTTTTTGGTGCTGCATGCAAAAACCGGCGAGGTCATCGGTTCCTCGCGCTATTACGATTACAACCTGGCCCAAAAAACCATTGCCATTGGCTATACTTTTTTAGCAACTACCTATTGGGGCGGCACATACAACAAGGCGCTTAAAGCGCTGATGTTGCAATATGCTTTTACCTTTGTAGATGCCGTGTTGTTTCATGTAGGCATAGCTAATAGGCGCTCGCAAAAGGCGCTGGAGAAAATTGGTGCGCATCGGAAGGAAGCTGTTGCGTTTGATGCGCAAGGCGTGCCGCGCCTGGAGTACGTTATTTACAAGGAAGATTATACATCCCGTCACCCGCATTTGTCATCTTAAAAATAAAACCCATGCATATCTTTAAAAAAGAATTTAAGGTATTGGCAATGCTTGTTATTGTGATTTGTAGCAGCTGCGGTCAGGAGTCGTCGCCGGAGGGCCGCATGACGCTAAAAATAGAAGACCTGCAACAGCAGTTGCTGGACAGCCTGCAGCAGCACCACCAGGCCTTGCGCGATAGCATGGGCCAGCTGCGCCGGGAGATCAGCGAACTTAAAGCTTCCGTACAATAAAATTTTTCCCCCTTTTTTTAAAAGGATTTTGAATCGTTTTAGGAGAAACGTCTCAAAATCCTTTTGCGTGTTATTTGTGTATGGTCAATGGTGAATTGAAATACGGAACGTACAAGTGCCCTGATACAACATTCGCTCAATAGTATTACAAAAGCGGATTACCAAAACGTCTTCTTTTGCTTTTAAAAATTTTACATTTTTCCTATTGAATTTTTCATTATGCCTCAAACGTCTCTTTTTCCTTTTGTTTTTATCATGTAAAAAACTGACACGACATATTTCGTACAGCGGCTACTTTTCTCCGTTTATAAGCTTACTATTTCTATAAACCTTTTTTCTATTTTTTGAGATGTTCTTTTTTTAGTGCTTTGGCAAAATGTTTTTTACCAATGCTAAACCGCTTAACCTTCTTCACCCTTTTTATATTGGCTGTTGCTGCAGCCAATGCCCAATCAGCAACAGGCCGCGGCAGCGCTACTGTTACCATTACCAATGGCAGCGCACCGCTCGAAAACATTTCGGTAGAACTGCTGCGCGCCGCCGATTCGGCACTGTTGAAAACGGCACTTACTGATAAGAGTGGCCTTGCCTTTTTTGAAAACGTAGCTTTTGGCAATTACATGCTACGCACTACTTCCATCAACTTTGCCACCGCTTATTCCTCGTTTTTTTCCATTACCGAAGAAGCGCTGACGGTGAGTTTGCCACCCATGACCCTGCAGGCAAAGGAAGCCAAGCAGCTGGAAGGTGTAACCGTTAGTGCCCGCAAGCCTTTTATACAAAGATTGAGCGACCGCATTGTTGTAAATGTAGAAAACAGCATTGTAAGCGCTGGCGCTACCGCCATAGATGTATTGGAGCGCTCTCCGGGTGTAACCATTGACCAGAACGATGCCATTGCGCTGCGCGGTCGCCAGGGCGTTACCATTTTTATTGATGGCAAACCCAGCGCCATGGGCGGGCAAGACCTGGCCAACTACCTGCGCAGCCTGCCTTCCAACGCTATTGAGCGTATAGAGATCATTACCAACCCATCGGCTAAATATGATGCGGCCGGCAACTCGGGCATTATCGACATCAGGTTGAAAAAAGACCAGCGCCTCGGCAGCAACGGAACGCTTACGGCAGGCTACGGCCAGGGTGTTTACCCCAAAGCCAATGCAGGCGCCACGCTTAATTACCGCAATAAAAAAGTAAACGTTTTTGGAAGCTACAACTATGCCTACCGCCAGCTGCTGAACCACCTGGTGCTGGACCGAAACTTTTTTACCGATGGTGTTTTTAACGGCAGCGACCTGAAAGACAATTACACCAAAATGCTGATCAAATCAAACAACGTGCGTGCCGGTGCCGACTTTTTCCCCAGCAAAAACACTATTGTTGGTGTAGTGTTCAATGGCAGCGTCAACACCTTCGACCGCAACAACAGCAACAACTCCACCGTGTTTAACAACCAGAAGCTGGCCGAATCTACCTTTAAAACAAAAGCTACCAACGACGATGGCGCCAACAACTGGGTAGGCAACATCAACTTTAAACATACGTTTGACACTACGGGTAAAGAACTGACGGCTGATATTGATTACGGCCGCTTCAGCAACAACTCTTTTTCGCGCACGGCCACCAACTTTTTTAATATGGATGGCACCAAAAAAGCACCCGACGATATACTGGATGGCGACCAGGATGGGCAACTGACTTTTAAAACCGCAAAGGTGGATTATGTGAATCCTATGCGCGGTGGCGCCAAGTGGGAAGCAGGCTTTAAAACATCGTTTGTATCGTCGGACAATGATGCTAAATTCTGGAACCTGAGTAGCGGCAGCCCTGTGAATGACGTGAACAAAACCAACCGCTTTTTTTATGAGGAAAACAACAATGCTGCTTATTTAAACTTCAGCAAAGAGTTTAAAAAATGGAATGTGCAACTGGGCCTGCGCGGCGAACAAACCAATGTGGAAACACACCAGGTAAAAGGCGATGTGAAGTGGGACTCGAGCTACCTGCAGCTGTTTCCTTCCGCGTTTTTTAATTACAAAATAAAAGAAGACCAAACAGTGGGTATATCGGTAAGCCGCCGCATAGACAGGCCGGGCTACCAGCAGCTGAACCCGTTCCTGTTTATGATTGACCCTACTACTTACGGCACTGGCAATCCTAATTTGCTGCCACAGTTTACCTGGAGCTACGAGGCCAGTTATACGCTCAAGAACCTGAATTTTACACTGGGCTACAGCCGCACGCAGCACCCGCAGAACGTGGCCATTATGCTGTTCCGCGAAGCGTTTCCCAATATTCCTTCGCCCGACAATGTAACGGTACAGATACCGGTTAATCTGGAAAAAAGTGAATATTACGGCCTTACGGTTTCTGCTCCGGTAAAAATTGCCAAATGGTGGAACATGATCAATAATGCCAATGCGTATTACAACCGCTTTGCCGGTGCACTGGGCGGCACCGCGCTGGATGCCGGCGCGCCTGCTGTGGACCTACGCACCAACAACACCTTTACATTTGGCAAGGGCTGGACGGCAGAACTGAACGCTAACTTCAGCTCGGGCGGCCGCTATGGCTACATGGTAAGCAGGCCGCAGTGGGGCATTGCCACCGGTGTGCAGAAAAATGTATTCAAAGGCAAGGGCACGGTACGATTTAACGTGTCGGATATCTTTTGGACCAACCTGCCGCGCGCCACCATTACGTTTGAAGATAAATACGTGGAGAACTGGCATGCCTGGCGCGAAAGCCGCGTAGCCAACATCAGCTTTACCTACCGGTTTGGCAACAGCAAAGTAGCGGCTGCACGCCGCCGCACCACCGCTTCGGAAGAAGAGCGCCGCAGGGCCGGTGGCAACTAACAAGCGTTTTTTTGATTGAGGTATAATCTAAAAGGGTACTGGTTTTTCCGGTGCCCTTTTTAGTTGACAGAAGACAGGATTTCGTTGGCCGTTGGTCGAAGAGCAAAACGTCTCTTTTTCGTTTTTGCCCAAGGATAAATAGAATTGAAAAGGATTAACAGGATTTTCAAAACGTCTGATTTTCCTTTTACATTTTTAATTTTTCATTTTGCAAAACGTCTCTTTTTCCTTTTAATCATTCACAGAAAACGTTCTCCGGCTGAGGTGCTTTTATCTTTGGCGGCTTGCTGCAAATAGCGCCGGTCGGTGGTAATGAGGTGAAAATAGGAGGAACCTAAAAACTGCTTGAGGTGCTTGTAAAAATGGCTGTTGTCGTAGTATCCATATGTTTTGAAATCGAACGATTGTGGCGCGTTTAATAAATGCGTTAATGCCTTGCGGATGCGCATCAGCTGCAGCGCCTGCTTGCTGCCGATACTGGTGGCGGCCTCAAAGTAGCGCTGCAGCGTGCGCGTGCTGATGCCGTGCTGCTGCGCCAGTGCCTCCACAGATACATCAAAGCCGTTTTGCTCGTAGCCGCTTTTTAAAATGTGCGCTACAATATCCACATACTTCAACGCGCCTTCGTTTTGCTCCACAATTTTTTTGTAGTAACCCGAAATAATATCTACACGTTTGTCAAACGTATTTGCCTCTTTTACTTTTTGTACAATGCTGCGCTCAATCAGGTAGGCCAGCGGAAAAGTATAATTTCGGTACTCGCCAAAGTTGATGCGCTTTTGAAACACCAGTGGCGATATCTTGAACTTGATGCCGAAGATTTTATTACCCGCTTTGTGATGGCAGGCCAGGCTTTTATGACGCGGCAAAAAACCATCGCTTTTCATTTCCACACCATCGCTGCCCAGCTGCATAATAAAGGGCGTGCCCAGGTTGATAAGGTAAGTGTAGCCGGTGTTGGCAAACAGCACGTCAGTAAAGCCATTTGGATGTTGCGGGTACAGGCTTTCAAAATCAGTTTCCCAGAAAAAATCGATAAAGCGCGCCAGCGGTCCGTGGTGCACCCACCTGCGGTGGTACTTTTCTTCAAAATGCTGCTGGTGTAAAAACTCGATGTGCTGCACAGGCCTTGTTTGTCTTATTCAAATTTGAGAAAAAGAAAACACAAAACGTCTGTTTTTCCTTTTAAGATAGAAAAGCCCGTGATGAGCGGCGCCGGCGTGTTTTTGAAACCTTTATACTACCTTTTCCTGCGATGGAGCCATGCGGTTTTCCATTTCTATAAACAGCTGGTTCAATTGCGTAGTTACCGGGCCTACATGGCCAGTGCCAATCGGCACATCATCTATCTGGCTGATGGGTAACAGACGTTTGGTAGTGCTGGTCATAAACACTTCGGCGGCCTCTTTTACTTCATCGATGTGTACGGCTCTTTCTTCCACTTCAAAATCCTTTGTTGCCAGTTGCAACAGCTTCATTCTTGTAATGCCTTTCAGTATGTTTTGAGCCGGCGTAACCAGCTTTCCATTTTTTGTAACAATAAATACATTGGCCCTCGGAAATTCTGATACCATGCCGTTTTGATGGTACAGCACATCGGCGGCATGGTGCGCACGCACCTGCTGCTGCAGCCAGATGCCCATCAGGTAATTGGTGGATTTTACTTCGGGCAGCTCGCGCTGGTAGGCGTGCGTTATCACTTTTACACCGACATTAAATTTTTCTGCCGGAGGCAATTGTAAAGGCTGTTGTAAAAGCACCAGGTTGGGCGTTGTGGGCTGGTAGCTGTCCGGTGAGTAACCGCCTGTTAGTATCATGCGGATGCCCGATTGCGATAAGCCATTTTTTTTGTTTAGTTCTTCAATCAATGCTTTCAGATCTTCTTTCGACTGCTGCGGCTGCAGGTGCATGGCGTGGGCCGAGCGGAAAAAACGATCCATATAATCATCTAAAAAAAGAGGGGCGCTGTTAAGCGTGCGCAAATAATCAAAAGCAGCGTAGCCGCGCTGCAGCGCCAGGTCGCCTACCTGCAGCGTAGCTTTTTCTTCTTCAATAAAAGTATTGTTTACGTAAGCGATCATTTTGGGAGGCGGTTGTATTTTTTCAAAATGTTGAGCACTTTATCCATCGGCAATGCTTCTACGGTGCGGTCCTCTTTTCCTTTCACCGTTTGCGCCATAAACAGCGAATTGAGGATGGCTTCTTCGGTAGCTTCTATAGCCGCCATAAAAAGCGGCGACACCGCATCGTTGGGCATTAAAGCTGTTTTTTGCAGGCTGCCGGTAGATTGGTGTGGAATGCGCACCGCGGTGTCGGCAGAAAAAGCAATCACATAATCGCCGCTGCCATTGCTGGCAATGCCGCCGGTTTTGGCCAGGCCCATAAAGGCGCGCATGGCCAGCCGCTCCAGGTTGCGCGCATCAAGCGGCGCATTGGTGGCCACCACCATCATGCAGCTGCCATCGGGCGTATCGTTGAGCTGGTCGCTTAGGTAAAATTTATTCAGTTCCACACCTACCGGCACGCCATCTACCTGCAGCACACCACCAAAATTGGTTTGCACCAGCACGCCCACGGTATACCCCCCCAGCTTTTGCG